>JBEPVH010000038.1:0-9160 GCA_041691115.1 bacterium
CCGCGACGCTGCGGTTGTCAACATCGGGATGCACTTCGCTGCCGTAGTCATGTTCGATGCCGTCGATGGTGTGAGCGTGGATCGTGCAGTACACCCGATCGTGGACGACATGACGGTCTTCGGGACACCAGGCTGTCTGACAGCGCCGTTCGCGCCTGTCGACATACGCACATTGGACGGCCGTTCTGGCCTTGCAGCGCAACGCGGAGCACGCCATCGAACCGATGAGATTGGCAGCCGTGATATTGGCTGTCGCAATCTCTGATTCAGCGTTTTCCACGGACGCGTGCGCGCGTCCATAACGCCAGCTCCTCATGCCATTCCTCGCCTGATGTGGCGCTCCGTTCCTGATCCCATTCTGGGACTGGGAACGACGGCAGAGTGATGATCCCGTAACGAAATTTACGGTCTGGTGCGGTAGCTCAGACGGCGGCGGCGACGGGCTTTCTGGCCTCGAGTTCGATGAGGCGACGAACACCGTCCACCGACGCCTTGATCAGCGTGTCGAGGGGCAGTTCGGAATGGTCGGGCATGTCATTGGCACCGCTTTCGTCAACGGCGACGCACATGGCACCGGCGCGCACACCGCGCACCGCGGCGGCGATGTACAGGGTGCCGCATTCCATCTCTGCAGCGATGGCTCCGGCACGCTTCCATGCCAGCCACTTGGCGCGCAGTTCGGACTCGACGGGCATCCGCTCTGGCTCCATCTCGGAGTAGAACGAGTCGACAGAGACGGTGACGCCGACATGCCACGGGGCGCCCGATGCGATGGCAGCGTCACGGAGTGCGCTGGTGACATCGAAATCGGCGACGGCGGGGAACTGCAGCGGCGCGTACTGCGCCGAGGTGCCCTCTTCGCGGACAGCGGCGTTCATGACGATGAGGTCGCCACGGCGCACACCCTTGCGCAGGGATCCGCAGGTGCCGACGCGGATCAGCGTCTTGGCGCCGATGTTGCAGAGCTCCTCCATGGCGATGGCCGTCGAGGGGCCGCCGATGCCGGTGGAGCAGACCGAGACGGGCACGCCGGCGACGGTACCGGTGTACGTGGTGAATTCACGGTTGGAGGTCACATGGCGGGCGCCGTCGAACTGCGAGGCGATGAGTTCGCTGCGGGCGGGATCACCCGGCAGAAGGACGTACTCGCCGATGTCGCCTTCGTCGAGCTGGATGTGGTACTGACGCATGACCGGAAGCTCCTCAAAACCCATGTGGGACCGGGAAGCGTGCCACACTGACCGTCTTATCCGTCTGTCATGGGAAAGCCATGCGTCATAGCCGCCTTTGGGCCCTCGCACTCGTCGCCGTGGCCACCGCAGGCTGCGGCAAGGGTGCCGCCAAGACCCCCACCCCGATCGTGCCGTTTTCGTCGGCGACCGCCACCCCGGCGCCGACTACGCCGCAGCCCTCGTGGCCACCCGGCGTCGTGGGTTCACCCCTCTCGTTGAATGCGCCTGCCCGCATCCTGCCCGCTGCCGGATTCGACCCCGTGACCAAGCACCTGATCCTGTTCGGCGGCAAGGTGAGCGACACATCGCCGCCGCGCAACGACACCTGGTCATGGAACGGCAAGGAGTGGTCGAAGGTGGGTACGGCGCACACGCCGCCCGCCCTGGTCGGCGCGTCGATGGTCGTTGATCCCATCAGCGGCAAGCTGCTCATGCTGGGCGGTACCGGCGCCGTCGATGCCGCAGGCAAGCCAGTCCCGGAGGGGATGTGGCGCTGGTTGGGTGACGACTGGGAGAAGGCGGGGGAGAATCCCGTGCAGTCACGTCTCAACGTCGCCGCCGACGCGCCGCACAAACAGATAGTCGCCAACGCACCCGGTGGTTCCTTTGTCTGGAACGGCACATCGTGGGCTGCCGCCGCCGCCAATCTCACCGGAACATTGCGTTCCATGAATATCAGTGGCGCCGCCGTCGCCGCCGAATCGGGCGGTCGCCGAATCATTGAGTTCGGCGGCACGGGCTCGACAACGTATTCCGACACGGTTGCCTGGGACGGAGGCAGCTGGTCGACGGCGCGAACATCGCCGCCGGTGACGCCGACACCGCGCGGCGTCGTCACGCCGACACCCCCTGGCTTGTCGACGGAACCGCCGCCCGGCGAGGCGCGGGCCGTGTTTGATGGCTGGCGCAATCAGATCCTGCTGGTGGGCGGCTACATCGAGGACCGGGACACCCCCTCGACATGGGTGTGGAACGGCGCTCGCTGGAACCGTCTGCGTGTCAACGAGCCGCCGTTGCTCATCGGCGCCGTCATGGTCTACGACCCCGAGGTCGCCGGCGTGGTCATCCTCGGTGGCCAGGTCATCCACAACGGCGGCGTCCCGAGTGATCCGCTGTCGGCCGTATATCTCTGGCGCGGCGCCGGCTGGTCACTGGTTCCGTCGCGCACAGCGTCCTAATGACATCGCGGCGCCACGCCGCTGTACGCTCCGCCGCCATGAGAGCAGTCGACATCATCGAGCGCAAGGCGCAGGGCTTAGAACTGAGCCGCGAGGAGCTGGATCAGCTCGTCACGGGATACGTTGCCGGCAACGTCCCCGACTACCAGATGTCGGCGTTCTGCATGGCAGTCGTATGGCGTGGCATGACGGCTGCTGAGACCGAGGCGCTGACGCGCGCCATGATCGCCTCCGGCGACACTGTGGCGCTTGACGGAATCGGCAGACCTACCGTCGACAAGCATTCGACGGGCGGCGTCGGCGACAAGACAACTCTCATAGTTGCTCCGCTGGCTGCGTCGCTCGGTGTCGCCGTGCCCAAGCTGTCGGGCCGTGGCCTGGGGCATACCGGAGGCACCCTTGACAAGCTCGAGTCCATCCCCGGTCTGCGCATCGACCTGACCCTGGACGAACTGGTTCGCATCTGCCGCGAGGTCGGCATGGCGGTGGCATCACCGACGGCTGACGTGGTGCCCGCCGACAAGAAGATCTACGCACTGCGCGACGCCACAGCGACGGTGCGTTCGCTGCCCCTCATCGTCAGCTCGATCATGAGCAAGAAACTCGCAGTCGAGACCGAGGCAATCGTCCTCGATGTCAAGGTAGGGGAGGGCGCATTCTTCGAAACCCTCGAAGAGGCGCGCGCGTTTGCCCATGCCGCGATTGCACTCGGTGAGCGATTCTCGCGCCGTGTCCGCTGCGTCCTCACGGCGATGGACCGCCCCCTCGGCCGGAGCGTCGGCAATCTCCTTGAAGTTGAGGAGGCCATTGCCACACTGCGCGGTGAAGGCCCCGCCGACCTTGTCGAGGTGTGCACCGAGGTGGCGGCGCAGATGGTGATGGCCGCCGACCCCTCGGCCGATCCCGCCGTGATCCGCCGTCGCGTCGCCGAGCAACTGCGTGATGGTGGCGGCTTCACAGTCTTCGATCACTGGGTTGCAGCACAGGGCGGCGACCTCGAGGCTATCGTCACCGGCGCCGTCCCCCACGCCAAGCGCCTGATCGAGGTCACCGCCGCGGCGGACGGCCATGTGGCGCGCGTGCATGCGCTGGCGGTGGGCCGCTTGGCGATGACGCTGGGCGCGGGCAGGGCCACCAAGGAGGATGTCATCAACCACGCTGCAGGCATCGTCTTCGACGTCGCCGTCGGCGACCAGGTGCACGCCGGCGACACGCTGGCTCTGCTGCACACCGACATCGAAGGCGATGAGACCCCGTGGATTGAGGCCCTTCGCGACGCCGTTGAATTGTCAGCTCAGCCCGTCGCCGTCACCTCGCCGATCATCGAGGTGATCGGCAGCCCCGTGGCAGCTCCGGCCTAGGCCGTTTTCGCCAGCAGAAACTTGCCGGCGACACCACTGCCGCGCATCAGCACGCCGTCGGTCCATCCCTGACGGAACACACTCCACGACACACGGTCATGACCGTCGTCGCCGGACCAGTTGCTGAGATAGACGTAGTTGTCGTCGTATCCCCACACCATCGTCCAGTGGAGCCCGACGGTATGCCACGACGGGCCCACATCCTGGAGGACGATTGCGGGATAACCTGACCCGACCCAGGCGCGCAACGATGTCTCACCATCGCCCCACGAGGCACTGAGCCCCTCGCCCTTCAGCATCTGCTGCATCAACGCGGGCGATGTGCCGAAGATGCCGAACTCAACGTCGTGGCCGTAGGCGCGCTCCAGGTGCTGCACCGTACCGGGATCGCTGTCGCCATGGCGCCGCCAGGGCTGCCATGTCTCAATCACCGATGCAGCTGCCGCTTGGCCGCATGCTCTGTAGCTGTCCAGGGCTCCGGCGTTCACGTGCGCTGGCAGGCCTGTGCGCCCGGCAAACCCGGGCGGCATGCCGGCGGGGTTGTCTCCCCGTACCGGAGACGTTTGCGACGGCGCCGCCGCCAGCACCGGTTTGGCGGAGAACGTCAGTACCGGCAGGAAACCCGCGATCGCCAACAGCAGCAGTCCTATGAGTGCGACCTCGGCGCCCACCACGATGCGCCGGGTGCGAGACACGGGCTCCCGTTCCCTGACCAGTGGGGTCAGTTCAGGAGGCTCGTACTCCGGTGCGGTCTGGGGCCGCGGCATCAGGATGGCCACGGATACATCCTCGTGCTCCCGGACGGACATCGCGCGCCCTATGGGCAGGCGTCAGTCGTCGCCCCGGCACCAGTGCCAGCTGTTGCCGTTGCCGGGACCCCAGTAGCCGGAATGCCAATGGCCGTCGCTCCAGTAGCCGTGGTGCCAGCACCAGCCCGAGGGGACCGGAGAGGACGTGGGCGGAGCAGTGGGCTCCGGGGTCGACGTCGGTGCCGGGGTGGGTGTCGCAGTCGGCACCGGTGTCGGCGATGGCGTGTGTGTGGGCTCAGGGGTCGCGGTCGGCGCCGGGGTCGGCGTCGGCGTGGCCGATGGCGTGTGGGTGGGCTCAGGGGTCGAGGTGGGCGACGGTGTTCCCGTCGGTCCCGGGGTGCCTGTGGGCGATGGTGTGTGGGTGGGCGAAGGCGTGGCTGTCGGCGTACCGTCGTGGCCGCCGCCCGAGTCGCCGCCGCCCTCATGGCCCGGGTTGCTACCGGAGCCGTTGCCGTTGCCGCCGTCGCCGTCGTGGCCGTTGTTGTTCCTGAAGACGATCATCAGGTTGGCGGCTTTGCCCGTGGCAGTGCCCGCCGCGATGGTGACCCGGACGACGTAGAGGCCGTGCGTGCTGTAGGTGTGGGTGCCGGCGACACGGAAGTCGCGGCCGTGCTTGGTCACCGTGCCGGCGGATGCGGTGCTGCCGTCACCCCAGTTGATGGTGGCGGTGAGGTTCGCGGCAACCTGCGCCGTGTTGCTGTCATCGAACTGCGCGACGGTTCCCGTGAAGGAGTGCGTGGCGACCGCGAAGTTCAGGAGGAAGTCGGAATGGAAGACGTCGGTACCGGGAGGCGGCGGAGGCGGCGTCGACACGGCAGCGCTGCCCGAGGCCGCACCACTGTTGGTGCCGGGGGCGTTCTCGCCCAGCGTCACCGACGTGGTGTACGAACCGGCTGTGGAGTAGGTGTGGGCGCCGCTGACCGAGAAGGAACCGGCGCTCCCTGTGATGGTACCGGTGCTGCTGGCGCCGTCACCCCAGGCGATCGTGGCGTGCAGCTCAGATGCGGCAGTCCCCGCGTTGGAATCGGAGAACGTGGCGACGGCACCGGAGAAGGCCTGGCCCGTCTGCAGAGTCAGGGACGTTCCTGTTCCCGTGAAGGCGTCGGAGTCGGCGACAGCTGCTGCGCTCCCGGCGGTGGCGGAGAATCCGCCCGTCGAGGTCAGCGAGATCGTGGTCCCGAAGGAACCCTCATCGGCGTAGGTGTGCGTACCGGCGATGGCGAAGCCGTTGCCGCCGGTGGCGCTGATGGCACCTGCTGAGGACGAACCGTCACCCCAGGAGATGGTGGCGGAGTAGCTGCTCGGAGAGCCTGCGCCGAGGTTGTCTGTGAAGGTGCCGACGGTACCGGAGAACGCTGTGCCTTCGCTCGCCGACAGTGGCGACGCCGACAACTGCAGTGGTGTCACCACCGTTGCCGTTGACACCACAGGTGTGGCGGCGCTGCCGTCCTCTTCGCTGATGATGACGGTGATCGAGTAGCTTCCTGTTGCGGCGTAGGTGTGCGCACCCGAGACGGTGAAGCTGCCGCCGCCACCGCTGACGGTGCCGCTACCAGTGCTGCCGTCGCCCCAGTTGATGCTGGCAGCCAAGTCACCGGCGGTCTGCGCGGTGTTGGCGTCGGTGAACGTGGCCACCGCGCCATTGAATGCCCGGTTGGCAGGCAGCGTCAGTGCTGCGGCTGTACCGGTGAAGGAGTCGGTGTCTGCGACTGCTGCGCTACCTGATCCCGAAGCCGAGTAGCCGTCGGTATCCGAGGCGGTGATGGTCAGCGGGAAGCTGCCCTCATCTGCGTAGGTGTGCGTTCCAGAGACGGTGAAGTTGGTGCCGCCCGCGGCACTCATCGTGCCGGCGGAGGAACTGCCGTCACCCCAGTTGATCGTTGCCGAGTAGTTGCCGACGGGGTCGGCGCCGAGGTTGTCGCTGAACGTCGCCAGCGCTCCGCTGAATGCGGTGCCCTCGGAGGCGGAGATGTTGTTGACGGCAATGGTCACCGGCACCACCACATGGACTGTTGTCGTGGCGCTTGCGCGGCCTGCCTGATCGGCTTCGCCGAGCGAGGTGGTCGCGGTGTAGTTGCCGAGTGCTGCGTAGGTATGGGAGCCGGCGACCGAGAAGCTGCCCGAGCCTCCGGTGATGCTGCCGGCGCTGCTGCTGCCGTCGCCCCAGTTGATGGTGGCGGTCAGCTCAGACGCGGTCTCAGCCGTATTGGTGTCGGCGAAGGTGGCAACGCTGCCGTTGAACGCGCCGCCGGGCGGCAGTGTCAGGGTCGTGCCCGTGCCCGTAAAGGAGTCCGCGTCGGCGATCGTTGCCGTCGTTGAGGCGCTCGCCGACGTTCCGTCGCCATCGCTGAGCGCAATGCCCACACTGAATGAGCCCTCGTCGTCATAGGTGTGAGACCCGGAGATCGTGAAGGTGGGTCCGCCTCCGATCGTGCCGGCGGACGAGGAGCCGTCACCCCAGTTGATCGTTGCCGAGTACGCCGACAGCGGCTCGGCTCCGAGGTTGTCGGTGAAGGTCGCCAGGGTGCCGCCGACAGTGGAGTTCTCGGCGCCGCTGAGCGACGAGGCTGTCAGCGTGAAGGGGATGGCGACGAGTGCCGTGCTGTCGATCTCCACATCGGTGATCGGCGACGGGGGAGTTTCAGAGAAGAGGATGACGATGGCGTAGGTGCCAGTCGTCGTGTACGTGTGGTCACCGTTGATCAGGAAGTTGCCATTGCCGCCGGTGACGTTCGCTGCAGTGATGGGAGTCCCGTCACCCCAGTTGATGTTGGCGTGCCACACATCGGCTGTCTGGCCCAGGTATACATCTGTGAACGATGCAACCGGTCCGGAGAATGGCGTATTCAGCCCGAGTGTGAGTGTTCGTCCCGAGACCGACCCGTTGTCACCCTCGGCTGCATTCACCGGACCTGTGACCGTTCCCGACGAGCCGTCGGTGTCGTCAACAGATACGGTGACTGTGTACGTTCCCTCCTTCCTATAGGTGTGCCCCGACCGCACCCTGAAATTGGTGCCGCCGGCGGAAACGACAGAGCCATTCGATATCGTGCCGTCACCCCAGTCAACCGATGCCGAGTAGTTGGCCACGGCATCCGCTGGGGAATCCGTGAATGAGGCCACGTTGCCGGAGAACGGCGTGCCCTCGGTGATGCTGAACCCGACGAGAGTGACGTTGAGCGGGGGAGCTGCCGCAAACGCTGTACTCGTGGATGCAAGACCTGACGAGATCAGAAAGACGCTTCCAAAGAACGCTGCGCGGGCGATCCGGGCGGCACGACGGCCATTACCAAGGCGCGAAACCTCGCGACTGGCATGCCATGTACCGCGGACCATCATGTGGCGCGCTCCCGTGCGTCGTATGAACCGTTGGGGCAATCCTATGGCGCGCTCCGAGCTCACAATGGTGATCTCGTTACGAAGCCGGGTGCCACCATGGAACTGTCAACCACAGCCACACGGCCGTTACACCGATCTGGCCCCGATGTGACGTTTGTGTTGTGTCTCTCCACAACCGTCGCCCTGTTTCTCATGACCCCAAAATCATGGGAAAAATGAAGGGACGGACACCGGACAATCGGGCGGGGCGCCGAAGTTAGGCGCCCTGGAGCACCAGCGGCGGCAGGGTGTCGGCAGGAGCCAGATTCATGACTGTCGCGTAGAACGACAGTTCCGCCTCGAGGGACCGCGCGATGTTGGCGGCGATGCGGAAGCCGTGCTGCTCGCCGGGGAAGGCGATATATGCATGGACCACGCCGTTCTCTTCGAGAGTTCTCACAAGTTCTTCGGCTTGCGACAACGGCACGATGGGGTCGTCGGTGCCCTGAAGAACGAGCAGCGGCGTGCGAATGCGCGACGCAAAATGGATCGGCGAACGGTTGTGATAAAGCGATGCATGCGTCGCGTAATCGCCGATGAGGGAGTCGTAGTAACGCGACTCGAACTTGTGGGTGTCGCGCGCCAGCGCCTCGACGTCGGTGACGCCGAAATAGCTAGTGCCAGCAGCGAAAACGTCGCGCGCGAACACCATCGCGCAGAGGACGATGTAGCCGCCCGCGGAGCCACCGGTGATAGCCATTCGCTGCTCGTCGACGTCGCCGCGTTGCGCCAGATACTGCGCCGCCGCAACGCAGTCATCGACGTCGACGCATCCTGTCTGACCACGCAGACGTTCGCGGTAGGCGCGGCCGTAGCCGGTACTGCCGCCGTAGTTCACATCGCAGACAGCGAAGCCGCGTGTCGTCCAGTACTGGATGTCCAACGTCAGCGACGTGCGCGCTGCCGACGTCGGGCCACCGTGGGCGCGCACCACAAGTGGTGGCAGATCGTCGGCGGGACCCGACGTGTCCGCGCTCGTCGGGCGGTAGAGGAACGCATGTGCCTCGGCGCCATCCGGCGTGGGGAAAGTGATGCTTTCGAACGTGGAGATCCAGTCCTCGGCGATGGGTGATTCCGCGGCCATCCAGATCGTGCGGACATTCCCCGTTGCCGGCGAGATCAGATGCAGTCCCGTGGGCTGGGTGGGGCTGCCGCCGTCGATGAGCAGGCCATCGCGATGGGCGGGCCGGGCGGACGGGTCG
>JBEPVH010000039.1:0-9100 GCA_041691115.1 bacterium
GTTCATCACGTGTTCGTTCGAAGATGAGGACGTTGGCGTCGACTGCCATACCGACCGACAGAACGAAACCTGCAAGGCCCGGCAATGTCAGTGTTACGCCGAAGAGCTTGAATACTGCCAGCGCCACGATCGAGTAGAAGCCCAGCGCCACCGAGGCCAACAGACCCGGGAAGCGGTAGTAGCCGATCATGAAGAGCACGACGATGATCAGTCCGATGCCACCGGCGATGAGGCTCTGACGGACCGTCTGTGCGCCGAGGGTCGCGGAAACCGACGTGCTCTGGATGGTCGAGATATCAGCGGGCAGCGCACCGGCGTTGACGTGGTTCGCCAGGTCAATGGCGTCCTGCACAGTGAGGTTGCCGGAGATCTGCGTGTTACCGGCTGACGGCTCCGTGACCTCAGGAGCTGTGAGCACCTTGCCGTCGAGGAAGATGGCGACGCGGTTCTCAGGTGAGCCCTTGCCCTGCGCCTGAATCGCGGCGAACGCCGTGGTTGTGATCTTGCTCCACTCATCAGCACCCTTGGAATCAAAGCTGATGGCGACGGCGGGCTGACTGTTTTGGTCATAGGTCTGGGTGGCAGCCGTGACGTTGGTGGCCTGCAGGTTGTCGTCGATGACCCAGTGATAGCCGGTCGGATACTTGCTCGAATTGGTCACCTCATTGCAGTCAACGAGGTTGTGCTGGTCGACGGTGATCGATGGATCCTTGGCAGCCAGATCGGGGTTGGCGCAGACGGCGGGATCGATGGCGCCGAGCTTCGCGGTCGCGAAGTGCAGCTTGGCTGTGGTGCCAATGACGGTCTGCGCCTCGGTCAGATCGACACCGGGGATCTGCACGATGATGCGGTCGTTGCCCTCGGGTTCGACGCTGGCTTCAGCGACGCCCAAGCCGTTGACACGCTGCTGAATGATGGGAATGGTGTCGTTGCGCGCCTGCGCGTAGTCGGCGCCCGCCTTGAGGCCGTTGCGACATGTGGAGCCGACGGGATCGTTGTTGCCATGGCAGATGACGATCGTCAGTTCCGAGCCACCGACGAGGTCGAGGCCGCGCTTCAGCGGGATCGCGGACACGCTGCCGAACAGCTTGGGTGCGCCTATGGAATCAACCCAGAAGCTGCCGCCTCCCGTCGCGACTGGCGCCGCCGGCGACGCCGACGGTGAAGGTGACGGTGACGCCGACGGTGATGGACTCGGCTTTGGCGTGGCCGTTGGCGTCGCGGCCGGCGATGTTGTGGCGCTGGCGGAGGGCGACGCCGCGGGAGACGGACTCGGTGTCGCCGGCAGCGCGACTGTTGACTTGCACGTGATCCAGAACGACTTCTTGTCCTGGCCTCCGGAACCGATCGAGACGGCGAGGTGGTAGCCGTCGGCTACCGACACCAGGCCTGCCGTCGCCGCAGCATTGGCCAGCTGGTGAGATGACACCTGCGCAATCTGCTGACCGCCGCCCTTGGCAACGTTGTACTTCCAGGCCGACGACCACGATGGCGTCAGCGATGCCGCGTCGATGATGCGCGGCTTGATCTCCTTGTCCTTGTCGGCGCCGTCGACGCCAAGCACAGTGAATGTCCCCGTCTCGGTCTGCAGGCCCTTGGCGCGCAGAGACAGGTCATCGCAGCCGATATGCGGATCTGTCCGCCCGGCGGCATAGATCTGATAGCCAGCACCGAAGCCGTCGACGAAAAGGGAGCCCAGGATCACGAGGAAGACCAGGGCGATCCACCAGCGGGTCAATCGGATCATCGGGCGCGGAGTCTAGTGGTCACGCCCCGGCAGCGGCGGCCGCCCGTTGCAGACGGCTGTCCACGGAGGCCGAATAGGCGGCAAATGAACCTGAAGCGATGGCTTCACGGGCCCCTGACATCAGTCGCGCCAAATGCGTCAAGTTGTGCAGTGACACCAGGCGGTGGCCAAGAATCTCCCCCGCCTGGAAGAGGTGGCGCAGGTAGGCGCGGCCGAACTTCCTGCACACGGGACAGGGGCAGTCGGCGTCGATGGGGCTGTCGTCCTCGGCGTACGCGGCGCGGCGCAGCGAGAGGCGCCCGTTGGGTGTCATGGCTGTCGCCGTGCGAGCCAGACGCGTCGGCACAACGCAGTCGAACATGTCGACTCCGAGTCCGACCATTGCCATCAGTTCGGAATCGGTGCCCAGGCCCATGAAGTAGCGCGGCACGGTGTCGGGAAGCGCCGATACCGACACCTCTGTCATGGCGACCATGACGTCGCGCGGTTCACCCACGGCAAGACCGCCGACGGCGATGCCGTCGAATCCGAGTGATGCCAGATGGCGCGCTGATTCGAGGCGCAGATCCTCGTCGAACCCACCTTGCGCAATACCGAAAACAAGACGGCCGTCGCCGGGATGGGCATTGCGGCAGCGCTCGGCCCAGACGTGGGTTCGCTCGGTGGCGGTGCGCGTTGCAGCGGCGTCGGCGCCGAACGGAACAGGATGGTCGAGACACATGATGATGTCGGCGCCGAGTCGGTACTGATTGTCGATCGCCTGCTCCGGCGTCACCCGAAGACGCGAGCCGTCATAAGGGGAAACGAAGGTTGCCGAATCAGCGTCGACCTTGGTGACATCACGCAGCGACACCAGTTGATAGCCGCCGGAGTCGGTGAGGATGGGACCGTCCCAGCCCATGAATGAATGCAGGCCGCCGGCATTGGCGACGCGATCAACACCCGGCCTCAGTGCCAGGTGATACGCGTTGCACAGCAGGATTGAGGCACCTGTGCTGCGCACCTCGTCGGGCGTCAGGGACTTCACAGTCGCATGGGTGCCGACGGGCATGAAGGCGGGCGTCGGAACATCGCCGTGAGCCGTGTGCAGCGTTCCGGTGCGCGCTGCACCATCGCGCGCCGCGATGTCCAGGATTGTCACCCGGCATTCCAGCAGAGCATGCAGTCACCGAACGAGAGGAATCGATAGTCGGCGCCGAGCGCGTGGTCGTAGGCGTCGCGCCAGGTCGCCACACCGACGAATGCGGCGAGCAGGACGAGCAGCGACGAACGCGGCTGATGGAAGTTGGTGAGCAGGCCGTCGACGACCCGGAATCTGTGCCCTGGCATGAGATATATGCCTGTCTCCCCCGATCCCGGGAAGACGACACCGTCGTCGGTGGCGCATGTCTCGAGCACGCGCATCGCTGTTGTTCCGACGGCGATCACCCGGCCACCCTTGTCGCGTGTCTGATTCACAGCCGCAGCTGTTGCAGCGCCGAGTTCGTACGTTTCGTGATGCATCACATGGTCGGCAATGCGCTCGGCGCGTATCGGCGCAAATGTTCCGAGTCCGACCTCGAGGCGCAGCGTTTCCCAGCCGATTCCACGTGTTTTCAGGCGGGCGCGCACGGCATCGGTGAAGTGCAGCCCGGCTGTCGGCGCTGCTGCAGAGAGAGCTGCACCTGCCGCGTACGTCGTCTGGTAGCGCGAGGGATTGTCGATCCCTTGGCGGATATAGGGCGGCAACGGTGCAGCACCGAATCGTTCGATGGCGGCGTTGATGTCCTCACTGCCGCTGAAGACGACATGCCGAGCGCCCGGATGCCCGGTGGCGGCGCCGCCGATGACAGCACGCAATCCGGGTCCGATGGTGATCTCCGACCCCGGGGCAAGGCGCCGCGCCGGCCGCACCAGACAACTGAAGCCATCGCCGTCGGGTGCCAGAACCAGGAGTTCGGCGGCACCACCGTCGGCACGGGTGCCCTTGAGGCGGGCTGCGCGCACGCGGGTCTCATTGGCGACAAGCAGGTCGCCCTCGCGGAGCAAATCAGGGAGATCGGTGAATCGCCTGTCCTGGTAATCGCCTTCCTCGGGAATATGAAGCAGCCGCGAGGCATCGCGGACCTCAAGCGGCGTCTGGGCGATGCGCTCTTCCGGCAACGCGTAGTCGAACGCATCCGTAGGGAGCGTCCGCGTCAGGTCGAGCAATTGCGTCGTCACCAGGGCGACGATAGCTCAGGCGTCGAAGAGCTGGACCTGCCCCTCACCCGAACCCGGTGTTCCAGCCGGCACGGGCAACCCGAGGTGGTGGTATCCCTCGGCTGTGGCGATGCGGCCTCGCGCGGTGCGCGCCAGCATTCCCAGGCGGATGAGGAAGGGTTCGACGACGTCCTCGATGGTCTCCGTTTCCTCCTGCACCGACACCGCCAGGGTGCCGAGGCCGACAGGACGTCCCGAGAGAGGGCCGCAGAGAATCCCGAGAACACGCCTGTCCATGCCGTCGAGGCCGAGCTGGTCGACGCCGAGAACCTCAAGCGCTGCCTCGGCAACAGCTGCGTCAATGCGGCCACCGGCACGCACCTGGGCGTAATCGCGGGCGCGCCGCAGCAAGCGGTTGGCGACGCGCGGTGTGCCGCGCGAGCGCGATGCCAGGAGAGCGGCACCGGCATCGTCGATGTCGACACGCAACAGGCCAGCGGAGCGCCTGATGATGGCTGCGAGTTCATCAACGTCGTAGAAGTCGAGGCGGAACGTGATGCCGAACCTGTCGCGCATCGGCCCGCCGAGCGCACCGGCGCGCGTTGTCGCACCGATAACGGTGAAGTGTTTGAGCGGGAGACGCAACGCCTGCGCGCCGGCACCCTTACCCGCAACCCAATCGAAGGCGAAGTCCTCCATCGCCGGATAGAGAGCCTCCTCGACCGCGCGGGCAAGGCGATGCACCTCATCGATGAAGAAGACATCACCGTCTTCCAGCGATGTCAGCACCGAGGCGAGCATGCCCTGATGTTCGATGGCCGGACCCGATGTCAGCCGCGCGTGGACGCCCATCTCCGTTGCCAGGATCTGCGCCAGGGTTGTCTTGCCGAGGCCGGGCGGTCCATAGAGAAGGATGTGGTCAAGGGCCTCGCCACGGCCCCTCGCAGCGTCGAGAAGAATCCGAATCTGCTCATGAACGGCCGTCTGGCCAACGAAGTCCGCGAGTGTCTGCGGACGCAGCGCCGAGTCAACGGCATGCTCGTCCTCAAGCTCGCCGGGTTCCACGATGCGTCCTTCGGTCATGACCGTGCACCTGCCTCGTCGAGGTGGCGCAATGCGGCTGTGACGAGCGAATTGATGTCACCGTTGCCGTCGCCCTTGACAGCTGACACGGCGATACGCGCCTCGGCCTCGCGATAACCCAGACCTGTCAGCGCATGCACTGCTGCGTCGCTGGCAGCGGCGGCAGGTACGACGCCGCCGGGCACCAGCCAGTCGACCTTGCCCCGCAGTTCGAGGACAACGCGCTCGGCGGTCTTGCGGCCGATGCCGGGAACGGTGGCGAGCAGTGCAGCGTCCTCCTCGCGAAGGGCACGTCCCAGCGTCGCCAAATCGGCACGGCCGATGATGGCCAATCCCGCCTTGGGACCGATGCGTTCGACACCGATGAGAAGGCGGAAGAGACGCAGTTCGGCAGCGTCTGTGAAGCCGTAGAGACGGATGGCGTCGTCCGACACCGACGTGTGCACATGGAGGACTACCTCGTCATCGGCACCGCCGACGAACGATCCGATGGCGCGAGCGTGGCAGTTGACGGCATAGCCGACGCCACCGGTGTCGACGATGACCGTCTCGTCGTCGAGTGGCAGGATGCGACCGCGCAGCTGGGCAATCATCGGACTGCCGCCGCACGAGCCTTGGCAACAGCGCGGTCCAGTGCGGTTTCCACGGGAGCTGCCGTGCCGTGTGCCCGCGCCGCCACGCCGAGCCCGGCGCGATGGTGATGCGTGATGGCGACAGCACAGGCGTCGATGGCGTCGTCATGTCCGGGGATGGTGTCGACACCAAGGAGCCGCTTGGTCATGCGCGCCACCTGCGGCTTCTTGGCACCGCCGAAACCGGCGACAGCCTCTTTGACCTGGTTCGGCGTGTACGACACCGACGGGACGCCGGCGCGAGCCAGAGCACAGAGGATGACACCGCGTGCCTGTGCCACCTGGGTGAATGTCGTGCGGTTGGAGGCGAAGAAGAGATCCTCGACGGCGGCGACATCGGGCCGCGTCTGCGCCAGCACCACCTCCAACTCGGCCATGAGCACTGCGAGGCGCCCCGCCTCCTCGGCATGAGGTGTGGTTTCAATGCAAAGCGCAGTGATGAGCGTGAGGTCGCCGATGCGGCCCTCGACCACGCCGATACCCGTGCGTCCGAGCCCGGGATCGACGCCAAGCACTATCACCCGACCGATTCCAGGACGGAGTCGGGGAATTCAGCGTTGGCGTAGACCTGCTGCACGTCGTCGTCATCCTCGAGCGTGTCGAGCATGCGAATGATCTGCTCCGACTGCTTCTCGTCCAGCGCCACTGTGGTGCCGGGATTCATCGTCATCTCTGCGGAGTCGACTTTCTGTCCAGCGCCTTCCAGTGCCAGGCGGGCGGCCTCGAAGAGCGCCGGCTCCAGCGTCACAACGACGCCGTCACTTTCAACGGCGATATCGCCGTCGCTGCCGACATCGACGACCTCCAGCAACTCGAGAGCCAGTTCTTCGGGGTCACCGGTGGCGATGACGCGCAGGATTCCCTGCTTCGAGAACATCCAGCCGACGGAGTTGCTCTCCCCCAGCGAACCGCCGGCTCGCGTGAAGATGTTGCGCAGCGCTGCGACTGTGCGATTGCGGTTGTCGGTGAGAACGTCGACCATCACGGCGACGCCGTGCGGCCCGTAGCCCTCGTAGCGGATCTCTTCGAGGGCCGCCCCATCCTTGCCACCGACGCCGCGCTGGATCGCACGGTCGATGTTGTCGGTGGGCATGTTGACCTCGCGAGCCTTCTGCACCGCCAGGCGGAGGCGGAAGTTGCCGATCTGATCGGCGCCCCCATCGCGTGCGGCGACAGTGATCTCGCGGGCGATCTTGGTGAAGATCTGCCCCCTCTTGGCGTCGACCACAGCCTTCTTGTGCTTGATCGAGGACCACTTGCTGTGACCGGACATACAACCTCCATCGCGCCGGGTCACCCAGCGGGATCGAACATCCGTTCCATTCTAGGCGAGCCTGCGATCGAGCGGGAAGTCTACGGGAACAAAGAAGAGGCCCCTCATGGGGGCCTCTGTAAATGCCGTTACTCGACGGCTGGCCCGGGAATTATCCGGACCTTTATTCAGCACCGGCATGACACCGGCGCCGCGTCGCTCTGCCCGGGCACGTCTTCCTCGAGCGCCTTCTTGTCTTATCGACCTTGCCGGATCGGCCGTCTCACTCGACAGCGATCCCACGGCGGCGCTTACTCAGAAGTCCGGCCGGACCTCACCTCTCGGCCCGACCGGCCCTTAGGTACTGCCAGATGGTGCGCATTGGATGCAACCTCCTGACCAGGGTATGAACTGCGATAAACCCGAGTCTAGGCACCGGGACCAGAAGGTCAAGTCACGATCCGTCGATGCCGTATGCGACCTATCTCGACAAACCGGGATGTCCGTCCCAGACGAAGCGCAGTGGTGCATCGATGTTGCGGCTGATGCCGATGCGCGGCCCCGCAATCACAGGTGGATCGTTGGTGCGTCGCTCAACGCGCACGCGCGACGCATCCGAGCAGAGGTCCATCCCTTTGTCGGCAAGCGTTATTCCCAAGCCACGGCAGAGATTTCCCGGGCCGCACAGAGAATGCACAGCGACGCCGTCGACAACATGCGCAGCGCGCAGCAGCACAGCACCGGCGGTGCCGTCGGCTTCGGTGACGATGTTGGCGCAGTGGTGGATGCCGTACGACAGGTATACGTAAAGATGCCCGGCGGGACCGAACATGATCGCGGAACGTGGCGTCGGCCCACGTCCTGCATGTGATGCCGCATCGGTGACACCGAGGTATGCCTCGGTCTCAATGATCTGGGCACGCAGCGTGCCATCGACGACGAGATATGCACCGATGAGGTCGCGCGCCACCACCGTGGTGTCCCGGGCGAAGAAGCGGCGCTCGGCTAGCTCCTGACCGTGGCGTTGCATCGCACCCGTAGAGCCACTGTGATGGCCTCACAGACCTCCGCCGCCTCTTCGCTGGTGAGAGTGCGGTCGGCGGCGCGAAACGCCAGGTGGAACGTCCAGCTCTTGTTGCCGTCACCGACGCCGGCACCGCGGTACTCGTCGTACAACTCGGCGTTGTCGAGAAGGCGGCCGCCTGCCTCGCGAATCGCCGCGAGGGCATCACCGGCGCGGACGTCGGCGGCGACGACCACGGCGAGATCGAGATTCACGGCGGGATGGCGCGGCGGCTGGCGGAACCGCGGCACGCGCGGGCGCTCGGGGATGAGGGCGTCGAGCCGCACCTCGGCGACGGTGACCCTGCCCCGCAGTTCCAGCGCCTCAGCCGAGGCGTCGTCAAGTTCACCGATGACACCGACGACGGCGTCGCCGTGGCGCACCTCGCCGCTGCGTCCGGGGCGCAGACCGGGAATCGCTGCGGGTTCGAAGGTCAGGGTGAGACCGCCGAGGTCCTGAGCCACGGCAGTCAGCGTTGCCTGGGTATGACGCAGGGCGGCCTCGGCACCGGCGGCATCGCCCGAGTGCGACGCGGTCGCCAGCAGCAGCGGCTCGGCGGGCAGGGGCGGCAGTGCTGCATCAGCGCCGTCAGGTGTTGATCCGGAGGGCGGTGCCGTGCGCGCCCCTTCCCAGAACGCACGGCCGACTTCGAAGAGCCAGACGTCGTCGAGACCTTGCTTGAGGTTGTGTGCCAGCGCATGGCAGACGCCGGGCAGACAGGAGGTGCGCATGACGCTCCAGTCCTCGGTCAGAGGATTGGAGAGCGGCAACGGCGTACGCACACCGCCGGCACCGCCAACGGTGGCTGCCAGGGCGGGTGATACGAACGACCAGGTGATGGCCTCGTCGAATCCGGCGCCGGTGAGCAGATCACGTGTCCGGTCGTCGGCGGGCGGGTCCGGGGCCAGTGCCGTCACACCTGTGCGGCGTCCCGGAAGTGTCGCCGGAATCCTGTCGTATCCCAGCTCGCGCCCCACCTCTTCAACGAGGTCCTCAGGGATGGTGACGTCGCGACGGAAGTGAGGCACGGTGACGTTGAGCGAATCACCCGTCTGCTCCACGGTGAATCCGAGCCCGCCGAGTGCCGTGGCCGCGTCGCCCGCGGCGCCGGCGCGACCCAGCCAGGCCGCCAACGACAGTGT
>JBEPVH010000040.1:0-9065 GCA_041691115.1 bacterium
GAGCCGAATTGGTCAACCCCGCAGCGCGATTTGAAAATCTCGACGTCACCACGGACGCCTTCCGTGACCTGCTACGCGAGACAACCCCTGATGTGATCATTCATCAGGCGGCACAGATCGATGTCCGTCGGTCGGTGAGGGAGCCGTTGCTGGACACCCACATCAATGTCGTGGGCACGGTGAACCTGTTGCAGGGTGCTGTCGATGCCGGCGTCCGCCGTGTCATCTTCGCCTCCTCGGGAGGCACCGTCTACGGCGACACTGAAACGCTGCCCACTCCTGAGCAGCACCCCGGAGCACCGGAGTCGGCATACGGCGCAGCCAAGCTCTCTGCCGAGATCTACGGCCGCATGTATCAGCACCTCCACGGCCTGGAGTTCGTGGCCCTGCGCTACGCCAACGTCTACGGGCCGCGCCAGGATCCTCACGGTGAGGCGGGCGTCGTTGCCATCTTCACGCAGCGCCTGCTCCGCGGTGAGGCCTGCGTCATCAACGGCGACGGCAAGCAGACACGGGACTATGTGTTCGTCGACGATGTCGTCCAAGCCAACATGCTGGCGATGACGGCCCCCACGGGCGCTTACAACATCGGCACCGGGCGCGAGACCGACGTCAACGAATTGTTCACGCTCATCGCGAACGCCTGTGGCAGTGATCTAGTCGCCGGCCACGGCGAAGGCAAAGCCGGGGAACAGAAGCGTTCGTGCCTCGACATCACGGCGGCGCGCGAAGGCCTGGGATGGACTCCGGAGGTGCAGTTGCCCGCAGGTCTGGAGCGGACCGTGGCGTTCTTCAGCCGCGTGGCGGCGTAAGCGCGACGACGACGGCGACGCCGTCGAGTTCGATGTCACGGGCAGCGTCAAGGACAAGACCCGCGTGGGCGTAGAGGCCGGCGGCAGCGGTTGCCACGCCATCGTTGCCGGACAGGGTTCCGATTTCAGCCATGCGGCAGGCCCAGCCCAGCGACTCAATGGATTGCGAGAGCAGACGGCGCACCTCAGCGGCGTCGTCACCGGCAACCTCGAAGCGCGTCAGCTGCTGCTGGTATCCGGCGAGAACCTTGCGCGCCGCGCGGGCCCGTTCCGACAGCGGCTCCGCTGAGTCCACGGTGCCGTCGCCGAGATCGGCAACGGAATCGCGCTCTGTGGTGACCCAACCGACCATGCGGTTGAGGAAGGCCGAGGCGGCGACTGCATCGGCGGGTTCACCGCCCATGGAGCGAAATGCCCCGATGAGGACCGCGGCAAAGAAGACGAAGGTGATGCCGTAGATGATCACGGGGTCGCGCCCCCGGTCACTTGTAGCGGAAGGTGATCCGTCCTCGGCTCAGGTCGTACGGTGAGAGCTCGACGCGCACCTTGTCGCCGATGAGGATGCGGATGTAGAACTTGCGCATCTTGCCCGACGTGTAGGCGAGGACATCCTGTCCGGTGGCCAGCTGCACCTTGAACATGGCGTTGGGCAGCGGCTCAAGCACGGTGGCATCCATCTCGATCGTCTCTTCCTTGACGGCCTCGGGTGCAGCACCCGCAGACGCGTCGCGACGCCGGGGCGCGCGCCGACGCGTGCCTCCTGGCCTCGGGGGACGACGTGCCACTCTGTGCCTCCTGCTTCGAACCGGGCGCGCAGCGTATCACGTCGTTCGCCGCGGGTCCGGGCGGGGCCTGGATTCTGTATTCGAGTTGAATTCGGAGTTCCCTGCCGGAATGCCGCGTTCGAGGGTATCGTCAGACGAGCAATGGGCATCTCTGTCGTTTCTCCGTTCCTTGACGCCGTCCATCGTCGCGTCTTGGTGTTCGACGGAGCCATGGGCACGTCGCTTCAGGCAATGGATCTGGGCGCCGACGACTACGGCGGCAGCGAGCGCATCGGCTGGGTGGACGGTCTGGTGCTACACCGTCCCGACGTGGTCACCGCGGTCCACCGATCCTTCCTCGAGGCCGGCTGTGACGTTGTCGAGACCTGCACCTTTCAGGCGACGCGGCAACGCCTCGCCGAGTGGGGAGCCGCCGACCAGACGCTTGAGCTGAACCGCACGGCAGCGAAACTCGCCCGCGCCGTCTGCGATGAATTCGCTGCCAACGGCAGACCCCGTTTCGTCGCCGGGTCGGTGGGCCCGACAGGCTACCTGCCGTCGTCGTCAGACCCGTCGCTGGGCAACATCACGTTTGCCGAACTCAGCGACGCATTCGCCGAGCAGGTGCAGGGACTTGTCGAGGGCGGTGCCGACCTCATCATCATCGAGACGGCCCAGGACATCCTTGAGGTCAAGGCGGCGATGTTCGGGGCGCGGCGTGCCTTCGATGCCACCGGCATCACGCTCCCCCTGCACGCGTCGGTTTCCCTCGACACGTCGTCGCGGATGCTCCTCGGTACCGACATCAGTGCAGTTCTGGCAATCCTGGAGGGGCTCGGTGCCGACATCATCGGTCTCAACTGCTCGACGGGTCCCGACTACATGGGCGATGCGCTGCGCTACCTGACGCAGCACACACACCTGCCCATCGCCTGCATCCCCAATGCCGGTATCCCCCTCAACGTCGGAGGTCAGCCCGTCTATCCGATGGAGGCGGCACCGATGGCGGCGCAACTCGGTGCATTCGTCACCGACCTCGGCATCAACATCGTCGGTGGTTGCTGCGGCTCGACACCTGAACACATCCGCCTCCTCGTCGAGGGCGTCGCCAACGTGACACCGGCGGTCCGCGAGCCCGAGACGGAGCCGATGCTGGCGTCGGGCATGCGCGCCACAGCACTGCATCAGGAACCGCGTCCCCTGCTCATCGGTGAGAGGGTCAACTCGCAGGGCTCGCGCAAGGTCAAAGAGCTACTGCTGGCCGACGACTACGAGGGCATCCTCGGCGTCGCCCGCGACCAGACTGAGGGTGGCGCGCATGCCCTCGACATCTGCGTGGCTCTGACTGAGCGAGCCGACGAGGCAGCGCAGATGAGCGGCGTCGTCAAGGCGGTGCAGATGGCGCTCGATGCGCCTGTGTGCATCGACTCCACCGATGCCGATGTCATTCGTGCAGCCCTGGAGACCTATCCGGGACGGCCCATCGTCAACTCGGTCAACCTGGAAAACGGTACTGCTCGCTGCGAAGCTGTCCTGCCGTTGGTACGCGACCACGGTGCCTGTGTCGTGGCTCTGACCATCGACGAGACGGGCATGGCGCGCACGCGCGATCGCAAGCTGGAGATCGCCAAGCGCATCCACGATCTGGCGCGCGACGAGTTCTCGCTGCAGAGCTCGCAGCTCATGTTCGATGCATTGACCTTTACCCTGGCCACCGGCGAACAGGAGTGGATCGACTCGGCGGTGGAGACCATCGAAGGCATTCGTCTCATCAAGGCGGAACTGCCGGACGTTCTCACCGTGCTGGGCGTCAGCAACGTCTCCTTCGGCTTGGGCAGGCCCGCGCGAGCGGTGCTCAACTCCGTCTTCCTCTACCACTGTGTTCTGGCGGGTCTTGACGCCGCCATCATCAATCCGGCGCACACAGTTCCCTACGCCGAGATCGGCGCTGTCGAGCGCGGCCTCGCCGAGGACCTCATCTTCAACCGGTCACCTGACGCTCTGACGACATACATCACGCACTTCGAGGATTCCGGCACCGAGCTTCCGGGGCGCCAGGTCGAGGATCCCTTCGCCGGACTGGATCCGCCACAGCGGATTCATCAGCAGATCCTTCTGCGCAAGAAGGACGGCATCGAGGAGCAGATCGATCTGGCGCTGGCGGACCGCGATCCCGTGGCCCTCCTCAATGAGGTGCTGCTGCCGGCGATGAAGGATGTCGGCGACCGCTTCGGAGCGGGCGAGTTGATCCTGCCGTTCGTCCTGCAGAGCGCCGAGGTGATGAAGCGCGCCGTCTCCCATCTCGAGCAGTACCTCGAGAAGAGCGAGGGCTACACCAAGGGCAAGGTGGTTCTGGCAACCGTCTACGGCGATGTCCACGACATCGGCAAGAACCTCGTCAATACGATCCTCAGCAACAACGGCTACACGGTCTATGACCTCGGCAAACAGGTGCCATTGACAACCATCATCGACAAGGCTGTCGAGGTGGACGCCGACGTCATCGGCCTGTCGGCACTGCTTGTCAGCACGTCAAAGCAGATGCCCCAATGCCTGCAAGAGCTCGACGCGCGGGATCTCGGATTCCCCGTGATCATCGGCGGCGCTGCGATCAATCGCGGCTTCGGCCGCCGCATTCTCTACCTCGACGAGGAGCGCATGTACGAGCCCGGGGTCTTCTATTGCAAGGACGCATTCGAAGGCCTCGAGACCGTCGATCAACTCGGCGATGAAGCGCGGCGGCTGCCGCTGGTGGAGCGCATCCGCGAAGAGGCGGCGCACCATCGCGAGCGCGAACATGAACGTGATCAACGGCGCCACGAGGCCGCCGCTGCCGTCGGTCCGCAACCGGCGCGAAGCGTCACCCGCGTCGACGCCCCGATCCCGCCCCCACCGTTCTGGGGCGCCTCGACTCTCAAAAACATCAGTCCGGACAAGGTTTATGACTGCATTGACCGGAACTCGTTGTACAAGATGAGCTGGCAGTTTCGCGGCGTGCACGACCCTGACCGCTGGGCCGAATTGGTGCGCACCGAGCTGGAGCCACGCCTCGAGTTGTCGATGCGCGAGGCGCGCGAGGGCGGCTGGCTGGACCTTCAGGCCGTGTACGGCTACTGGCCCGCACTGGCCGACGGCGATGCCATGGTCATCTTTGATCCCACCGACCACGAGAAGGAAATCGCCCGCTTCAATTTCCCTCGGCAGTCGGAGCAGAACCGCCTCTGCCTCGCCGACTACGTGCGCCCTGCGACCTCGGCGGCGTCGGGTGAACGCGATGTCATCGCCCTGCAGTTGGTGACAACGGGACCCGGCGCGTCCGAGCTGTCCAACAGGCTGCAACGTGACGGCAGCTATGACGACATGCTGCGCGTGCACGGCTTCGCCACGCAGATGGCCGAGGCCACCGCCGAGTGGCTGCATCGCCGCATCAACGAGGAGCTCGGCATCCCCCGCGAACAGGGCAGGCGCTACTCGTGGGGATATCCGGCATGCCCCGATCTGTCGGACCACCAGATCTTCTTCGGCATCGTGCCCACGCAGGAGATCGGCGTATCACTGACAGAGGGCTTCCAGTTGGATCCCGAACAGTCCACCGCCGCCATCGTTCTGCATCACCCCGAGGCACGCTATTTCGCGGTGTACCAGGGGGCCGGCGAGATGGCCGGGCAGGGTGCCCCGGAGGCCGTCGCAACCGGTCCGTAACTTCTGGTTCGTTCGGTGCGTTTGCCCCGTACACGACCCCATCCCGGGGTCTCTGGAGGTTCGGAGATGCGCACAGGCAGACTGCTTTTTCGGAGTCTATTGGCGGGCGGCACTGCCGCCGTCATAGCGGCGCTGGCCGTACCGCCGGTCCCCGTGTTCCAGACTACCGCGGCGACAGCGCCGTCGCTGAAGGTCACCGCCACCTATCCGTTCCAAGGCACGTCCGGGGTGCCCGTTTACACCGTGGAGTTCCTTCAGTTCTCATCCAGCGACGGCGACTCCAACACAGCTGATTTCACTGCCCGCGTCGAGTGGGGTGACGGCACCTCCTCACCCCTGACTGTCGTCGACACCTACCCCGACCAGATGGCGGTCATCAGCGGCATGCACACCTATGCCCGGGCTGCCGTGTACTCGGCGACCGTTCATATTCACGACGTCAAGAACGACGCTCGGAGCAGTGCCACTGTGGCAGGGACGATCACCGGAATCGCCGGCCATGGTGTGGCCCAGACGCTTTCGACGCAGCCGTGCACCGTCATCCTCGCAGTCCTCACCGACAACGACGGCGCCAATCCCACGACGGGCGCTGCCACGGTCGCATGGGGCGACGGCACGCCGCGGGAGAAGGCTGTTGTGGTCGCTATTTCGGGCGGCCGCTACTACCTCGTGGGCGGCTGCCACACGTTTGCGAAGGCAGGCATCTACATGGCCAAGCCCCGCCTCGCCGACAGCCAGGGGAGCCAGGCCACGTTCTCGGCCAAGCTCACCGTGACTGCCTGACAACCCTTCGGGGTCGCCGGCCGGCGGGACCGGCGGCCCCTCCCGTAACCCTCCCGGCTATGACGCGTTTGATGCAACAGGACCACTCACAGGTCCACACAGGGAATCAGCCATGAGGCCTCGCACAGCGGTAATCGGCATCGTCAGCGGAACAGCTTTGGCACTCTCCGCGTTGGGGGTCAACTCCCTGGCCTCGCGGCCGCGGGCAGCCCACCTGGTGGCTCCGGCGCCTGCCGCCGCCACCAGCATCACAGTGGTGGCCACGCACAAGCTCAGCGGCGTCGCCGGGCGGCCGGTGCAGGATGCCCATCCCGTCGAGGTCTCGGCAACGCCTGACGTCGCCCTCATCAACCTTCTGGTGATGGTCGATTGGGGCGACGGCACAGCACCGGTTCAGGCGATGGTGAACACCTACACGCCCGACGTCGCCACTGTCCTGCCGCAATCGCATTCGTACACGGACGTCGGCGACTACACAGCGACCATCACGATCACCGACAGGCCCACCAAGACGACTGTGACGACAAGGGTCGCCGCCACAGTCATCGACCCGGCCGACGCGCCCCGGTTGTCCGGCTTCGGCATCAATCTGCACGGGGCGACGTCCAACTGCACGATGATCGTCGCCGAGGTGTATGACGTCGACGACGACGTCTCCTCTGCGAAGGCCGTCGTGTCATTCGGCGACGGCTCAAGCGACACAGCTGGCGTGCTTCTGTCCATGGCGGGTGGGGCCAACATCATCGCCGGATGCCACCACTGGCCGACCGTTGGCGACTACACGATGACCACCACGTACACGTCGCCGTCGGGCGCCACTCTTGTCATGACATCGACGTACACGGCAAAAGCCTGAGCAACGTCAGGAGTGCAACAGCTCCTGGATCCGTAGTGCCAGCTCACTCAATTTGAACGGCTTCGCCATCGTCGCCACGTTGTCGCGACTCTCCAGAGCCGCGGAGGTGGCGGTGTCGAGCCGTCCGCTGACGACAAGAACCTTGGCGGGGACGCCACCTTCACCCCTGATGATGTCGAGGAAGCGCTCGCCATCGGCGTCATCGGGGAGGCCAAGGTCGAGCATCACGAGGTCGGGGTGGAACTCGCCGTACGCTGAAGCCGCCGAGTCGGCGTCGTGGGCGACGCGAACCTCGTAGCCCTCCATCGTGCACAACATCGACTCGATGTCGGCAAGGACGTCGTAGTCCTCGACGATGAGGACACGCTTGAGGGGTTCCTCTCGTGTACCACCTTCCATCGCCCGCAGAATGCCTTAGTGACGACCAAAAGTGTTGCCACGCAACGGATCCGTGACCGGCTCAGACCTCGCGGTCGATGATGGTTCCGGTACCCAGGCCACCGCCGCAGCACATCGTCTGCAGGCCGATCTGCTTGTCCTCACGCTCCAGCGCGTGCAGCAGAGTGGTCATCAGGCGAGCGCCCGATGCGCCCAGGGGATGCCCCAGCGCGATGGCGCCACCGTTGATGTTGACGCGGTCCATATCGGGGTTGTGCTCCTTGGCCCAGGCCAGGACCACGGGCGCGAATGCCTCGTTGATCTCGACGAGATCAATGTCCGCCATAGTCAGTCCAGCCCGCTTGAGAACACGTGCTGTTGCGGGGATGGGACCGGTCAGCATGGTCACGGGATCGACGCCGACGACTGTCTGGGCGCGCACAACGGCGCGCGGCTGAAGGCCGAGTTCGTCAGCCTTCTCGCGCGACATCAGAAGCAGCGCCGCAGCACCGTCGGTGATCTGCGAGGAGTTGCCTGCGTGCAGGATACCGTCCTCCTTAAAGGACGGCTGCAGCGCGGCAAGGGTTTCCTGCGTGGTTCCAGGGCGGATGCCCTGGTCCTGCGATACGACGCGGCCGTCCCCGTTGTGACCGACGACGATGGGGGCGATCTCCCGATCGAAACGGCCTTCGGCCTGGGCACGGGCGGCGCGGCGCTGCGATTCGGCGGCGAACTCGTCGGCTGCCTCGCGGCTGATGCCCCACTGCTCGGCGATCATTTCGCAGGCAAGACCCTGGTTGACCAGGTTGTAAATCTCGAGGAGTTCCGGTGGGAACGGCGTGCCCGGACCCTGAATCAGCGTCGAGCCCATCATCACGCGGCTCATCGATTCGACACCGGCGGCAATGGTGATGTCGCAGACGCCTGACTGAATCAGGTTGGCGGCAAAGTGAACCGCCTGCTGCGAGGAACCGCATTGTCTGTCGACGGTGGTGGCGGGTACCTCGACCGGGAAGCCGGCGACAAGCGAGGCCTGGCGGCCGATGTTGAGGCCCTGCTCGCCTGTCTGGCTGACGCAACCGAAGACGATGTCGTCGACGAGCGCGGGATCGAGTTTGACCCTGCCGACAACCTCACGCAGCACATGAGCGGCGAGTTGGACGGGATGCACGTCCCGCAGGTCGCCATTCTTGAGATTTCCCTTGCCCAGCGGTGTCCGAACCGCTTCGACGATGACGACCTCAGTCATGCAACAACTCCGGGTTTCCGTTACCTGTTCACACCTTAGCAGGCGGCTTCAGGCACACAGCGGTGTCGCGTTAGGGGTGGGGTTCCGGCACCTGGTAGACGCGGAAGCCGCCGCTCGTATAGACAAGATCGGCGCCCTCCGGCGGCGCCGAGTTCACCGAGGCGACGGCAACATCGCCGGGCCCCATTCCCGAGGCCCTTGGCAGCACCGTCATGTTGATCTCGTCGAGGATCGTCGTCGCCTGCGCCTCAGTCGGGGCTCGGGGTGGTGCCGGCTGTAGCGCGAATGCAGCGTCGATGTAGGGCTGATCCAACCAGCCGTCGTCGACGAGAACAACACGCCTGCCCTGGGCGAGGACTGCCGCCTGTCCGATGGCGTCGATCTCACCGGCTTCGAAGGCGCCTGTCACCTCGGGGCGCTGCGGATACACGGCGTAGAGGTCGTGCATGTAGACGCCACCCATGACCACCACAGAGCCGAGAAGCAGGCACGTCAGCCCGGTCGCGGCCAGACGGACACGC
>JBEPVH010000041.1:0-8951 GCA_041691115.1 bacterium
GGGTATCGGACTACTGGCCCTCGTCAGTGTCATCGGCAGAGTTCAGGCGGTCACCGGCCGCACTCCGGTCGGGACGGCGATAACGGTCACCGCGTTCATGTTCTCGGGGTACGCGCTTCTGCTCTTCAGGGGCACATTCGTGCCCTACAACCGTTTGTGGCGCTGGTCGGCGCTGGCCATCTGCATCGCGGTGTCGGCGTTCGGTGCCTACGCGTCCCACGGCGGACCGTTGAACACACTGGCCGGTGGCGTGATCGTCACGGCGTGGCTCTACTGCGTCGTCGAGCCCACCATCCGTTTCTGGATCGCGGCGCGCGGCCGCGCCGCCGTGCAGCGGGCCCGGTTGCGTGCCCTGTCGCTGGGCTATGCCGGCATCATCGTCATCCTGGTGGTGGCGGGCTATGGCGGTTCGCGCGTGTCGTCGGAGTTCTGGCAAGTGGCCACGCAAGTCGTTGCCGCGCTCTCAATTCCGCTTCTCTGGGCAGCGTTTTCGCCACCGAGGTGGCTGCGCCGCTGGTGGCGGTCCCGGGAAGAAGAGGCGTTTCGGGCAGGCTATGAGGACCTCGTCGTCTTCGCCCCCGATCACGACAACATGGCGATGCGTGCCGTCGAATGGGCGTCGCGTCTGCTCGGCGGCGAGGGGGCAGCACTCGCCGACGGCAACGAAATTCTTGCAGTGACAGGCCTCAGCGACACCGATCGCAGCGACGTCCTGCTGGCGATGGCGAACGCCGGCGCCCGGGGCGAGATCGTGCGTATCGACGACCGCCGCTCGGCAATCGTTGTGCCCGTCAAGACCAAGGGCATCAACGCTGTCCTTGGTGTCCTGTCGGGTAATTACACACCCGTCTTTGGAACGGACGAACTCGAACGCCTGCGCGCCTATTCAGCGTCAGTGGCTCTCGGATTGGAGCGGACCATGATCACTGAACGGCTGACGTCGGTCGAGCGTGCTAAGACCGACTTCCTCAATCTCGCTTCACATGAGTTGCGCGGCCCGCTGACTGTTCTTCGAGGCTATCTGTCGATGGTCCAGGACGGTGATCTCGGCGAGGTGCCGGCGCCGATGCGCACGGTCATTCCCGCGTTGGTGCGTCAGTCCGAGCAGATGAGCCTGATCGTCGACCAGATGATTGAAACGGCTCGTCTGGAGGATGGCCGGCTGGAACTGCGCATCTCTCGCTGTGACCTCGGCGACCTCGTCAGTGCCTGCGTTGACGAGGAGCGAAGCCTGCTGCGCGAAACACACACCATCGAGTTGGACGGTGAGGCCGGCGTCCATCTGCCGATGGATGTGGACGCCGAACGCATCCGCACGATCGTCATCAACCTTCTCGACAACGCCATCAAATACTCACCCAATGGCGGAGCTGTGACCTGCCGCCTGAGTGCCATCGGTGGCAATGCCGAACTGGCGGTTTCAGACAGCGGCATCGGCATCGCCGAGACGGATCTGGAGCGCCTCTTCACGCGCTTCGGCCGCATCGTGACGTCAGAGAACGCTCACATCCCCGGTACAGGCCTCGGCCTCTATCTCTGCCGCGAACTGGCCCGGCGCCACGGCGGTGATCTGACGGTGGCGGCGGCCGCAGGGGAGGGCACGACGTTCCGCCTGAGCCTCCCCCTCGCTGCCGACACACCGGCACGGACGGAGCCCGCCCCTGCTGCCGATCCAACCCCCAGCGAAGCACACGTCTCGCAGCGGTAACTGTCCGCTCGCTGTCCGCCATCCGTTGGGACAATCGAAGCGTTCGCAAGGGCTGAGGGAGATGGGGATGAAGGAAGCGACGGCGTCCAACGCTGGGCTCGTACGCCGCGCCGCCGGACAGCTGGCACCGATATTCGATGAGAACGCATCCGGAAGTGCGCGCGCCGCTGCTGCCGGAAAGGCGACCGTCGGAGTCGCCGGTCTGCTCGGTGGATCTGTCGCCGGTGTCGATGGCATTTCGTTCCTGGGGCACAACCCGGTGATCGCCGACGCGCTTCACGCTGCGATGCCGTACCTGACGCTGGGAGGACTGGAGACGGCCCTTCCCGCGGTGGGGGCGCTTGTGGTGCTGCCGGCGTTTTGCGATGCCGCCGAGACAAAGACATCGCGCGCCGCCATGGCCACGTTCTGTCGTCGAGCCACGGTCGCCGGTCTCGTCATCACCGGCGGTGTGGCGATGGCAGCGGCGGGCACCGACCTCCTCGGCGCGGGCAGCGTCGCGCATGGGTTCGCCGAGGCCACGACGATGCTCGGCGGCGTGACAGCCGGCGCCGCCGTCTCGGCCCGGATCTGGCGTATCGGCCAGCCGCGCCCCGCCCAGGCGCGAGCCCAGCTCGGAGAATAGAGTGGAAGAAAATCCCGGACCAAAGGCCGGACTTGTGCGCCGCGTCGCGGGCCAGGTTGCGCCTGTCTTCAATGAGTCGGCGCCGCGATCTGAGAGGGTTGCTGCTGCCGCCAAAGGAACCGTGGGAATCGTCGGCCTGATCGGCGGTACGGTCGGCACCGTTGACGGCATCAGCTTTCTGTCGACGACGCCGATGGTGTCTGACGCTCTACACGCTGCCGGGCCGTACCTGCTGCTGGGCGGACTCGATACCGCAGTCCCGACCGTCGGTGTCCTCGGCGGAATGGTTGGCTTGGTGGGCGCCATGAGCGGCTTCAGACGGCGTGAGGCCAACGGACTTGCATCGTTCTACAGGCGCGTCGCCGTCGGCGGTGCGGTGCTCTCTGCGGGCTTGGCAATCAGTGCTCTGGGATCGGATCTCGCAGGTGTCGGTGAACTCGGCCACGTGCTGACAGGCATTGCCACAGCGACAGCCGGCGTCACCATCGGAACCGGTGTCAGTGCGCGTCTGTGGCGCGCGGGTCAGCCGCTGCCGCAGCGCAGAGCACCCGCGCAGCTTGGAGAGTAGGCGTGGAAGAAGCCGCGGGTCCCAAGCCCGGTTTGGTCAAGCGCGCCGCGGCTCAGGTCGCACCCGCATTCTCTGACTCGGCGACGCGCTCGCAGCGCATTGCGGCAGGTATCAAGGGCATCGCGGGTGTTGCCGGAATTGTCGGTGGCGGCATCGGTGCCGATGACGGCATCACCGAGCTTGTGCACCATCCGCCGTTTGTGCTGACGCAGGCCGGAGACATGGTCGCCGCAGCGGCACCGTACCTCGCCGTGGGTGGACCTTCGGTTGCCATTCCGATGGCCGCCACGCTCGTCGTCCCGTGGTTTCAGATGGCGGATCAGAATCCCGAGCGCCGCGCCCAAACCGTGTCGTTCTGTCGGCGGACCGCCATCGGGTCCGCGATCGTTGCAACGGGTATCGGCTTGGTTGCCGGTGTGGGCGACGCTGCCGGAACCAACATGCATGTTTTGACGGAGATCGCGACGATCATCGGATCTGTCGGCGCCGGAACGGCGCTGTCGGGCGCCTTCTGGAGGCGCGGAATGCCCAAGGCAGCGGCACCGCCGAAGGCTCTCGCCGAATGAACGAGGTCGACCCCGCGCGCGGCGGCTTGGTCAAGCGCACCCGGGCGGCCGTCGCGCCCGTGTTCTCGGACGACGCGACGCCCAGTGAGCGAACGCGGGCGGGGCTCCTGGGCACGGGCCTTCTTGCGGGCGTGCTCACCGGTGGCATCGGCGCCGGCGAGGCAGTGGCTTCGCTGACGGCGCATAGCGCCACGATGTCCGCGGCTCTCGACCCTGCCGCCCAGCAGGCATGGATGGTGGCTCCCAAGGCGGCAATCTGGCCTATCGGCATTGCCCTCTTCACCGGAACACTCAGCAGTCCCCGAGAACGCGCCGGTCTGCGCCGCGTCGCAGGCGCCGTGGCCATTGCCGGCGCGGCTGCCGCGCTGGCCACAGGTACCGCCGCCGTCGCCTCGGGGGCGCTCAGCCTCGCTGACCTTCACACCGTCCATCTGATGGGTCAGATCGCCGGTGATGCGGCAGGAGTCGCTGCCGGCGCGGCAGTGCTCAACAGGGTGTCAGCGCTGGGCCAGAAGCGGGCGCCCAAGGCACCACGGCCGCCAAGCTTGGGCGAATAGCCTCTGGAGGCCGGAGGTACAGGTGTGCCAGCCTGGTGTGAGGAGGCACACCATGACTGAACCCCTTCCGCATAAACCCCCGACTGCCGACACCAATCACGATCCCGAAGCCAATGAGGCTGTCCCTGAGGGTCCTCGTGAGTCGATCCGCAAGGTTCGCGACGAGGTAAAACTGCGGGGCAATGGCGTCTCCAAGGTACATGCGGTCGTCGCCGAGATATCGCGGACCCTGGGCGGCGAATACGAGCGCCGGGATGATCAGGAGCAGTTCGAGCAGCGCCGCCGTCGAACTCGCAAGCATTGAGCGGGTATCAGATCCGGGGTGCCTCGATTGTCCGCTGTGTGTCCTCTCAGCAGGACTAACTTGAGCACATGCCACGCGAGACCCTCCCCAACGCTTACATGCCGGACCTGGGCCACCAGTTCCTCAGGGCCACCGGTGTTGAGTGCCGGGCAGGACGTCTCCAGGTGATCTCGGACAAGCAGCGTGCCGCCGCCGCTGCCGTGGCAGTCGAAGCCACCCGTGACCACGAGTACGGATCCGCCGTGTCCATCGGCGGCCACCGCTCCACCGCCCGCGGCCTTGAGCCTGGTTTCTACGTCGCCCGCGATGGTGCCGTTCGCCACGTCCAGGACGAGCGCGGCGATATCGAGCAGGACGCCTCGACACTGCGTGCCTCATCTGCCGGTCTCATCCAGATCGGCGACAAGGCACGAGCCTTCATGGAACTCCGCGTCGACCTCCTCGCCGACTGGGATGCCCGCCAGGAGCGCCGCCTGACGGGTGCCGCGCCCTCCATCGGCGGCTTCTGAGCCACTTTCCTCGCCGGGGGCTGATCTGACTGACCCTGGTACCCTGCCCGCCGATGGACGTCATCGACAAGCGGCGCGAAATCTACGTCAGCACTGACGTCGAGACTGACGGCCCCATCCCCGGCCCGCATTCCATGCTGGCGCTGGGCTCCGCGGCGTTCAATGCGGCCGGCGATCTCATCGCAACGTACTCGGCCAACCTGGTATGTCTGCCGGACGCGCGCCCGCATCCCGACACCCAGGCGTTCTGGGACCGGCACCCCGAGGCATGGGCGGAGACCCGCGCCGAGCCGCGTGATCCCGAGCAGGTCATGCCCGAGTACGCGGCATGGGTCGAAAACCTGCCGGGTCACGCTGTCTTCGTCGCCTACCCCGCGGGTTTCGACTTCGCCTGGGTCTTCTGGTATCTGCATCGCTTTGCCGGCCACTCGCCGTTCGCCCACTCGGCTATCGACATTCGTAGTTATGCGATGGCCACTCTCGACGTCGAATTCCGTGATGCCGGCAAGCGCAACTGGCCGCCGCTGTGGCGCGGCGACGGCGGCCAGCCGCGGCACGTGGCCCTCGACGATGCCGAGGAGCAGGGCCGCCAGTTCTGCGCCATGTTGCGGCGCGACACGTAACGGCCCAATGTCCGCCGGATGTCCGGCCCACTGTCCGTTTGTTGTCCGACGTTCGCACCGATAGTTGGGTGATGCCGCTCGACGGACCAATCATCATTGCCGACTACGACGCGGCCTGGCCCGGCCTGTTCCACGAACATGAGGCGGCCATGCAGCGTGCATTGGGCGGTCGCATAGCCCTCATCGAGCACATCGGAAGCACAGCTGTTCCGGGCCTCGCTGCCAAGGCGATCATCGACGTCATCATTGGTCATACCCCTCCCGGAGTCGACGACACGACTGTCGCCGCGATGACCGAGTTGGGCTATGACTACCACGGCAACTTCGGTGTTCCCGGACGTGGATTCTTCCGCCTCGAGCCGAAATCGCCAACCGACCCCGCAGTCCACGTCCACATCTTTCCCGAGGGGCATCCGTCGCTGGCGAGAGACATTTCATTCCGTAACTCGCTGCGTTCCGACCCGGATCTGGCGCATCGCTACGCCGTGCTCAAGCGCACGCTGGCTGCCATGTATCGCAATGACCTGGACGCGTACAACCTCGGCAAGGAAGGGTTCATCACCCAGGTTGCGGGGGCCCGGCCGGCTCCGGCCGCCTGGGAGACACCGCGGATCAAAGGCCCTCCTGAGCGGGGCGGCCTCGACTGAGCCTGCCTGGGTCTGAGGCCGGGGCCACCCTGGCACAATGATCCAGCCGTGCCCGCACCTGAGCTTGATCGTCTCATCCGATTCGACACGTCGGGGTGGCGCGCCAAGCCGTCGGCTAATCCCAATCAACGCACCTGGGTGATGCCCGACGGCGGTGGTGTCGGCCTCTATCACTTCGCCGAACCGCCTCCCCTTCCCGTTGTCGAACAGTTCGATCAATTGCGCCGTGCCGAATTGGAATCGCTGCATGGCAACGGCGAGGCGCTTGTCGAATACGACGTGGTGGCGTTGGGATCTGTTCGCTCGCTGCGATCAATCACCAAGCAGCCCACCGACCCCAACCTGCCGTTGGCGCGCTCAGGACTCACCTACGTCGGCACTCTAACGCTGCCGTTTGAGCAACGATCATTTGTCATCAGAGTGCGTGCCCGAGAGGTCGGACCGGCGGGTGTGCGCGAGGCGACAATCATGACTCGCGGATTTGCGCAGGGCCGCATCCAACGCACCGACGACGGGCAGATCCAGGGATGGATTCCGCCGCCGCCGCCGGGTTCCACCCTTCTCGACGCCAACGTCTCCGAACATCCGGCACTCGACAAGGAATTCCCGGCGCATCCGTTGACACGTGTGCGAGTTGCGCTGGCGCAGATAACGCAGACGCTGATGATCAGTCAGGCAGTCCTCCGCGAGCCGGCGTTTCCGCTTCCGGAGCAGTGACGATCGCGACCGTGCCGATGGTGCCGTCGCGCGGCGCTGTCAGCGTCGCCGGGACCTGACGCGTGCGGCCCGGGCACACTGCCCGGACCGCTCGACCGTCAGATCAGCTGCAGCCCGAGGTGGCGCCGCAGTTGTGGCACTTGTAGCAAGCGCCGTTGCGAATCATGAGTGAGCCGCAGTCCATGCACGACGGGGCATCGGCCTGATTGACGAAGGTCCCGGGTGCTGTGTTGCCTTCGACGACGGGCAGCGAGAGCTGCGGCGTCGCTTGCGGTGTGCCGTTGACGGCAGCCTGGATGGCGGCGACAGCGGCGTCGGCAGCAGGTCCGTCGTCACGGCGGATGATGCCAAGGCGATCGCGGTCCTCCTGCGGCAGGAAGCGCGATGCCAGGTAGCGGAAGATGTAATCCATGATCGACTTGGCGATCGGGATCTCAGGATTCCGCGTGAATCCCTGCGGCTCGAATCGCGTGTGCGAGAACTTCTCGACAAGCGTTCCCAGCGGCACTCCGTGCTGCAGTGCCAGAGACACCGCCACAGCGAACGAATCCATGAGGCCCGAGATCGTCGAGCCTTCCTTGGCCATGCGCAGGAAGATTTCGCCGGGCATGCCGTCCTCGTAGAGGCCGACCATGATGTAGCCCTCGTGGCCACCCACTTCGAAACGATGCGTCAGCGACTGACGCTCGTTGGGGAGCCGGCGGCGCACTGGACGCTCAACGACAACCACCTTCTGGCCCGTCGTCTTGTCCATTGATGTCGCCATCGGCTGGCTGCGCTTGCTGCCGTCGCGGTAGATCGCCAGGGCCTTGAGGCCGAGACGCCAGCCGTCGATGTAGGCCTGCTCGATGTCATCGACAGTCGCCTCATGAGGCATGTTGACTGTCTTGCTGATGGCGCCGGAGAGGAACGGCTGGACCGCAGCCATCATTCGCACGTGGCCCTTCCATGCGATGGAACGGGAGCCATTCTGCGGGGTGAAGGCACAGTCGAAGACGTCGAGGTGTTGTGTCTTCAATACCGGCGCACCCTCGATGGTGTCGTTGGCATCGATATGCGAAACGACGTCGCGCACCTGAGTGTCGTCGTAGCCGAGGCGGCGCAGCGCGCGCGGAACCGTCTGGTTGACGATTTTGAGCATGCCGCCACCGACAAGCTTCTTGTACTTGACGAGTGCGATGTCGGGCTCAACACCCGTGGTGTCGCAATCCATCATGAAGCCGATGGTTCCCGTCGGCGCCAGCACGGTTGCCTGCGCGTTGCGGTACCCGTGGGCTTCGCCGAGTGTTACGGCGTCGTCCCAGACGGAGTGCGCCGCGGTGAGCAGGGGCTCCTCAACGTTCGCCGCCGGGATCTTGCGCGACGCGTCGCGGTGCTTGTTCATGACTCGGAGCATGGGTTCGCGGTTGGTGGCAAATCCGTTGAACGGCCCCACCTCAGCAGCGATGCGCGCCGATTGTGCGTAGGCCTCGCCGGTCATGATCGAGGTCAGCGACGCCGCGACATCGCGGCCCGCATCGGAGTCGTAGGCCACGCCGCGCGACATCAGCAGCGCACCGAGATTGGCGTAGCCGAGGCCCAGCGGCCGGAAGTCGACCGAGTTGCGGCCGATGGCGGGCGTCGGGTAGTCGGCGTTGCCGACGAGGATTTCCTGCGCCGTGATCGTGAGATCAATGGAGTGGCGGTAACCCTCGACGTCGAACGTGCCGTCCTCGGTCGAGAACGTCAGCAGGTTCAGCGATGCCAGATTGCACGCTGAATCGTCGAGGAACATGTACTCGGAGCAGGGGTTGGACGCATTGATCCGTCCCGACGCCGGCGACGTGTGCCAGTCGTTGATGAGGGTGTCGTACTGGATGCCGGGATCACCGCATTGCCATGCCGATTCCGCCATCAGATGCATCAGCTCGCGCGCCTTGATGGTGCGCACCACACGCTCCGGCTGCAGAACCGCCTTCAGCTCCCAATCGGCGTCGTCGACGACTGCCTGCATGAACTCATCGGTGACACGCACCGAGTTGTTGGAGTTCTGGAAGAAGACAGAGGCGTATGCCTCGCCGGTGAACGAGGCGTCGTAGCCGGCCTCGATGAGGGCCCAGGCCTTGCGCTCCTCGGTCACCTTGCACG
>JBEPVH010000042.1:0-8935 GCA_041691115.1 bacterium
GTGTTGCGCTCACGCTCTGCCCGCAGCGCACCCGCGTTGATATCTACGCGGACACGGCGACCGGTCAGACGGGAACCATCGTCATTGCGCCGCCCAACGGCGAGTACGGCGGCGGCGGCGTGTCGCCTGACGGCACGAACTTCGTCCTAGGGTCGGCGCGGCGCACAGACGCGCGCGCCACCACTCTGCTCCGTGCCAAGTTTGCTGTGGGTGCCGCCGCCTACTTCGGACCGGACGGATCAGTGCCGGTGACGTTCCTGCCCGACAGCCGCTACCTGGCGACGAGCGACGGGGCACACTTCTTCGCGGTCGATATCCGGGAGAACGTCAGTGCCATGTTTCCCCTGGCGCCGGGAGAACGCGGCGCCGGCCTGCTGACGTAACGAGCCGTTAAATGAGAGCGAGGCAGGCTCGGCTGCATGCGGTCGTGCCGCGCGCGTTGCCGAACTTGCCTCGCACCGCCGCATCCGGCGGGATGCAGGCGGGCTTTGCGATGCGTCTAGTAGGAGCAGTGACAGAGGCCGCGAGCGACGTCGTTGTGCGACGCGGCATTCACCGCTGTTCCCGTCCCGACGACAGACAGCGTCGCGATCAGGAGAAAGATCTTGCTCAACCGCTTCATTAGAGGTCCTCGTGCCCCGCCACGGGCTAACGACGCAAGTATCCCTACTGGGTAGTGATGGCCTGTCGTACCAGGTGTCACAGGCGGTAAGGGTGGGCGTACGACTCTTCGGCACGGATATGACGAACGAGATCGACGCAGGCCCCATCTCTGGCAGGATGGCCGCCGTGGAGGAGACATCCCTGGCCCCGCCCGGACCGGTGAGCATGCGGGCGAACCGAAAAACCGGCCGTATTCAACTCCTTGTCTGCGTGATCCTCTCCTGCGGCAGCAGCCTTGCCATCCTCCGCGGAGATACGCCTGCCCAGGTGATGGGTGGCTGGGCTGCCTTCCTGCTGTTCGGTGCCGTCGGCGTCGGCTGGTGGACATCGCAGATCAGGGCATCGCGGCTGATCATGACCCTCGACGACGCGGGAATCCATCTCGACGAGTTTGGTCTCCATCGCATCTACCCGTGGGCAGCGATTACGGGGTTCGGAGTCGTCACGGGACCGCGGAACAAGCCCCGCGCCGCCTTTCGCCTCAAGGCCAAGCTGCCGGGGCAGGAGCGCTTTCGTGCTCACAATCGCGAGCGCTACCAGTACGACATCGTGCTCCGCGACACCTTCGAACACACCGCCGAGGAGCTGGTCAAGCTGCTGCAGAAGTGGTGGCTGACGGAAACGGGCGTCACGCCCGCCGGCCCTGCCAACTCAGACGAGGCAACGCAGCCGGGTTAGCCGAGCCCGCGGCCTCGCGGCGGAGTGACGTTGACGATGATGATGCGGCCACCCACCCGCGTTGCCCGCGTCGTCCCCGTTTCAACGATGCGTACGCCCGGGGCGCCGCCGAGGTCGGGGCGGATCGGTTGTGGCGGAGCCAGTGACGGCGATCCGTTCTTGATGTGGCCCTCGACGATGTCACGAGCCAGGTTGAGCGGCAGTGCACGGTCATCGACGCCGTTGTGACCTCCGCCGTATACATCTTTGAGCTTGGTGCGCATCGCCAGCGTGAGGTCGCGCAGGGACGTCGCACCCGGCGTCAGGTCAAACATTGCGTATGACGCGAGGATCGCTTCACGGGTCGGCTCAGGCATGAGCTTCAGTCTGTCAGGCCAATGGGGACGCCAAACGGACAATCTCCGTCAGTCGGCAGCCTCGAAGTCGAGGATGCGGTCGGCGCCGTCGAAACGAGCTGCCACAAGGGCAGCACTCAGCGCCAGACGCCTGTCGGCACCGCGGACGAGATCGACGGTCGCGGGTGAGCCGTCGACCTCCGCTACCACCGTGGTGGCTGTCGCGATCGACACCATGCCGCTGCCGGACAGCGTGTCCTGAATGCGAGCCGCGAGGCGAGCCGCCACTGAGGCCGGCGCCACCGGTCGCGCCAGCTGGGCCAGTGCCCTGGCGAGGTCGACCGATTCCCCCACGTGGATCCATGTGGTGCCGGATTCCTCACCAAGCCAGACGCGGTACAGACCGGGAAGGGATTGCACCTTGGGCAGGAGGAGCCCGCCACCGAGGCCAGCGCTGACGTTCTGCGCAGCTGACCAGGTGATGGCCACCGCCACGTTGCTCGTGGTGTCCGTCATCGCAGTCCTCTGACGAACGCTGCTGCGCGTTCGGTGTGGGACTCGAGGACGGTGCGTGGTGGACTCCGTTGCAACGAGACCTTGCCGCCGAAGTCTCCGAAGACGTCGCGCATCTCGCGCGAAATCACCTTGAGGGGCTGGCCTGCACTGTTGATCGACATATCGCTGATGGGCGCGGCTTTGGTGAGCAGTCGACTCCCCTCCCCTCCCTTGACGAGTACCAAGTGATCACGCTGGCTGGCGTACATCGCTGCATCGCGCACATGGGCATTGGCGGCGAAGAGTTCCTTGGTTTCCGCGTCCGAAAACTCCGGTGCCAGACCCGCGTGTGTGACCTCGAAGTGGCCGACGATGTACAGCGCCGGATCGGCGACATGGCCATCCCAGCCATGCAGGCCGGAATAGAAAACCAGGATGTCGCCGGCGTCAAGGGTGCGCAATCCGCGCTTGGGTGCACCGGGATCGCCATAGGTGAACGTCTCGAACTCCGGATCGACGTGCATCGCCTGATCCTTCATCGCGCGGCGGCGCGATTCCGGCAGGAACTGCACGAATGGCTTACCGCTGCGCCCGACGGTGTTGCCGTACGTGCGCGGCACCGTCGTCTGCGCGCACGGGATGGGGATGAACTCGAACGTACCGTCGGCGAAGAGCGGACCGTGCGTGCCGCCCGATCCGCTATCGATACCGACGCGGAGCAGGACCACGCGCATCAGCACAGGATGCCAGAGGCGATCCTCAGCGCCCCCTCCAGCACTGGTCGGCCCAGGTGAGGAGCTTCGCCTGAGTGTCATGGAGCGTGGTCATACGGACCTGGTCGCCGGCGCCGCCGCTCCAACCCCGGCTGTTCTTGTGGGTGTCGGTCTGACGGCGTTCGAGCATGGCCGCCTCGGCGCCGACACGGGCGGCGGCGCGGCGCAGGGCTAGAGCCATGGCGCGGCGCTCATCCGAACTCCAGGCACGGGGCAGTTTGTCGATGTCCACCCGGAGACTTTACCGAACATCTGTTCGCTCAGTCCAGCCCTCACGCGGCCGAGATCGCGGGTAGGGTCAGGGAATGGCCACTGTCTTCGGCTGGATCGCCATCGTCTTCGGCGTCTTGTCGGCGATTCGCGCACCTTTCAGGCTCATCCACTTCGCCCGGCGCTTCAGGGACACCGAGTACACGGCGATCGCGGGTGTGGCGTCAACGCGTACGAGGCGCTGGTCTCAGGTTGCCCAGGCCGTCACCACGATCGCCGTGCCGGCATCCCCCATCGCTCTGGGCATTTCGCTGCTGGGGGCCGGCCCCGCCATCTGGCTGTCCATTGCCGCTCTCGTGGTCGCCATCGTCGGACTGGTGGCTGTCATGCGTGTCGACAGGGCGCGCGACGCGGCCGCGAGAGCCCACATCCATGACGCATACGGCACCGACCTGCGGTTCGCTCCCGCCGATGCCGGCCTGCTCTATCTGGTCACGCGCTACACGCAACTGGCGGCCGCCGCCGGTACCGAACTCGAGGCGGTTCGTGGCGCCGATATGCGCACTGTGGTGCCCGGCAAGATCCGTGCGCTTGAACTGTCGCTGGCGCTGGACGGCAAGACGGTTCCGGACGGTCCGGCGGCACCACCATCGATGGCTGCGTCAGGCGACGGGGGTGCAGAGCCCCCCGGCCCGTAGCGGATTGATGGTGTCGGCACGGATATGCCGGCGCCTGCCACCCCGCGGCACCCCTTCCTGGCAAGCTCGCCCGCATGCATCGACACATGAGTTCAGACGATGGATCGCGCGGTCTCAAGCGGCACGAGCGCGCCCTGGCTTACGGCCTGGCAGGCTGGTGCATGGAGGTTGTCTTCACCGCCGCCGACAGAGCACGCAGTGCCTCCACCCGCGATGCCAGTCTCGAGGGGCACACCTACCTGTGGATGTTGCCGCTGTACGGCCTTGCCGCCTACCTTTTCGAGCCTGTCCACGAGGCGGCACGGACGCAGCCGCTATGGCGCCGCGCTGCCGCGTACTCCGCCGGCATCATGGCCACCGAATACGCCACCGGCAGAGCACTGCACAAGGCCACGGGCAGCATCCCCTGGGACTACACCGGCCGTGGCAGGGCTGTGATCGGCGGGGGTGCCACGCGGCTGGATTACGCGGCCCACTGGGCCATCGCCGGGGTCGGCATGGAGCGCCTCCACGACGCCCTGCGCCGGGTGCGAATCCAGGTGACAGCCCCCTGATCACTATGTCCGCGCACTGTCCGTGAGGTCATGAGACAAACGGGGCAAGGGCATTCCGGCCGTGGCCGGTGGGGAGAGGGATGGCGACCGAAGACAGAGGTCTGACCCGGCGATCGCAGACGGTGGACACCGTGCGCACCCTGCTGTCCCCCGAATCCTCGACGGCAGATCGCACGCGCGCCGGGATCAAGGCAGTTCTCGTCGGCGGCACTGTCATCGGTGGTGGCGTGGTCGGCATCGACGAACTCTTCACCAACGCCGGTGGCCTGATGAACACGGTGTGGGCAGCGGGAGAGCCGGGCATCCTGGCCGGCGGCATAGCTGTCACCGTGGGTGGCATCGCCACCGGACTTACCCGCTGGCATGAGGCCTACGAGATCAAGCAATACGGCTTCGACGATTCCGATGCCGCCTTCGCCCGCACCGCCAGCCGCACCGTCTACCGCGGCGTCGGTGCCGCCTCGGTGGTTATCGGCGGCGTCGCCGCCATGGTCGCCGCCGGACTGATGGGAGGCGACCTGAGCCTCGGGCTTCCCGACACCTCCAACGCAGTGCACGTCCTCAACGGCATCGCCGAGGGATTCGGGGCCGCCGGCGCCGTGAGCCTCGGTCTGGGCGGTTACTGGCATCGACGTATTCAGAGCAGAACGCCCCAAGCGCTGGGTGAATAGCCGGGCTATCCTCGGGCGGTGAGCGCACGGGCACGAGGATTCACAGCCGTTGTTGTCCTCGGCGTCGTGGTCCCCGCGATCCTCGCGGTAGCTCCGCTCGACACACGCCTTGCCACGTCCCTGGCTGTGGGCTCCCTCTCGGGCGCACTTCTGATTGCCCTGGCGATGTCCTTCGCCAAACCTCATGACGCGGCCGTCGAGAATGAGGCGGCAGGCCAGCGTCAGAGCGAACCGGAAGCCTTCCTCGTGCGCGGCCTGTGGTCGGAACCGATCGCGTCGTTCACTTATCCGGGCAAGCCCATGTTCCGTGACGGCTGGCTGCGCGTCACGCCCGAAGGGTTGCGCCTGCTGCGTCATGGCGCGTCGGCAGGAGAGGATTTGGTGGCCTGGGACCGGATCACCAAAGTCGTTATTCGCCGCGCTCTGCGAGGAGTGCGGTTCGTGGTGGTAACGGGACCCGCAGCGTGGATGACATTCACCCCAGCAACACCCGAGGAAAGCATCGCCGGATTCGTCACGGCAGTCGGCAGAGTGGTACCCATCGAGGTCGATCCCGCGCTGCAGCATCTCATCCGTTCGAACACGGACTGAGGCACCCGGCACCGGCGGCGAAATCGGTATGGTGACCTGCCATGCCCACCGTCGATTCTCTTGGCCATCCCCGCGTGCTCGTCCTCTCGGGCGGTGGCGGCAACGGCGCAGCGCAGGCAGCTGCAGTCCTGGAGCTCTACAGGCGAGGTCTGCAACCCGATCTCATCATCGGAACCTCGATCGGAGCCTGGAACGGCGCCTACCTGTCGACCCATCCCGGGATCGCCGGTGCTGAACGACTCGTCGAGCTGTGGCAGGAGGGCGCCTTCTTCCAGATGGCCCGGCCGCGCGGTCCGCAACTTCTCAAGGCTGCGATGTTTCGTGACCCATCACTGATTTCGCCGCGCTCCATCTCGCGCGCCCTGCGTCGCACCGGTATCGCCGGGCACACGTGGGCCGACGCCAAGGTGCCACTCATCATCGGCGCCGTCGATGCCGTGACGCTGGAACTCCAGTATTGGAACTCGGCGACGGCAAAGGGCTCGCTGTCGCCCCAGGTGTCATCCTCGTCAGCGCTGACCCCACTGCTGCCGTTCGGCATCATCGACGGCCGCGAATACGTGGACGCGGGGATGCAGGACAACTACGGAATCCCCGAGGTGGTGCGGTATCTGGCGGCAGAGGGCAAACACAACGCCGCCATGATCGTTCTGGATTGCGCGCCGTCGGCCCAACGCGAAGCGGGCAACGTCGCCCGCGCCACGGATGTGGCGCTCGGTGCTGTGTTCCGGCGCCACCGCAACGATGGTGTCGCCATGGCTCAGGCGGCCGGCCACAAGGTCGAACTTATCGAGGTGGGGGGCGACCACGCCATCTCCGACTACATGGACCCCAAGGATGGGGTTCCCGTCGGCGCCGCGGCCATCAGCGCCTGGGAGTCGGGTCGGGCCTATTACCCGACGTGGCCCAAGGCATCCTTCGTACAACGCGTCGCCAACGTCGTTTCGTTCACAGTTGACGACATCATGAATCGCTACGGAATGCGCCGCCCCGAGCCCCCCGGACGGGAAATCGCCTGATGCGCGACAGAGCGACGGGAGCCGAAGTCCGGCGTATCCGCGCCGTCGTCGTCGACGATTCGCCCGAGCAGCGGCGCATGGTCGAATTCATGCTGATGTCACGCGGCATCGATGTCGCCGGAACCGCATCGGACGGCGACTCGGCCCTCGACGTCATCACCGAGATCGAGCCCGACATCGTCGTCAGCGACTACCAGATGCCGCATCGGGATGGTCATGACCTGGTGGGTGCGTTGCGCATGCACGTCAAGTTCTGCGCGCTGCCCGTGCTCATCGTCACCGGCTCGGACGACGAGCGCGTCGAGTCGATGCGGCGCATGGACCTGGTGACAGTCCTTGCCAAGCCGGTCACGGCGAGTGACCTCAGTGAGGCAGTCGACAATCTGCTCGCCGCGGCTGCCGATGACGACGCCGTCGTCGAGTTGGTGGGCAAAGCGGTTCGCCCCGTCAGCTAGACCGGCAGCCGCCGCAGCTCGTCGAGCAGTGCTGCGTGGAGTGACGCCGGCAGACGGGTGGGGCCGTTGACAGTAAAGAGCCTGTGTTTGTCCGACGCGACGTATGACCCGGCCACGACGGCACCGGCGCTGACACGCATGAGACCGATGATGTCCTCCGGTGGCACGGGACCACCGGCAGGGCCCGGTGTTCGCAGGTCGATGAGGTAGATCAGACCTTCGTCCTGCGCCACCGCGGCACCACTGAGGGCTTCATCGATTGCCACCTGTCGCCCCAGAAATGCGTGGAACAGCACCAGAAATCCCGGCGATGCGACGAAGAGTTGCCAGGGAATGGGCGCATCATCGGTGATGGCGCGGCGCACAACTCCCATGACAGCCGATTCGGGAATTCCGCCCATGGCACGCGTGTCGTCAAGCGACAGGTAGGACGCAGCTGTGTAGGTGCCGTCGTCGCGTGCGATGACATACAGCGAGCAACGGTCGGCGTCAGTTGTCACGCCGCCCTCCCGCAAGCACTGTGTGAACGGCTGCGAACGCCTCCGACAGGGCGCGCAGGCCGCCGTCGCCTGTTACACGGTCTGAGCGGGCCACAGGACAGCCGAAGCCGGTGACCTGCTGCATGTACTTGGCGCGCTCTTTGAACGAATCGCCGGGCTTCAGATTCCATTGATCCCTACGGAAGCCGACGATGCTCACCAGGAGGTCGTGGTCGAGCGCCGCGACGCCGTCGGTCTCGGTCACGAGACCGGGGATGTACTTGCCACGCAGCACCAACGGGCCGATGAATCCCATCGGAGATGAGATCGCCAGGATCGTCGGAATATGTGCGGCGATGTGAACAGCGATTCGATCGGCCGGTGCCAGCGATGAGGTCTCGGCCGTGGTGAGAGAAAGGCTCTGTGCCAGGGAGATGATCCCCTCCTGCATCACCTGCATGGCGACGTCGCCGATGTGGCCGTCGATCTCGTTGCGGCCGAGGCTCTTGCCACGCTGAGTCGATGCCAGTAGCAGGTCGCGATGCTTCTCGCCGACGGCCGCGGACTCGGTTGCATAGAGTGATTCGGCGAGGCGAAGCATGACGCGGGTCGTCAGCAGCAGCTGGGCTGCGGCGTCGGGCCCGTCGGCGCCGATGGGCGCGGTCATGTATCGCGTCGTCGCGCCGACCCGCTGCGTCGAAGCGGCTGTCTCGGTGGGCAGCCACATGAAATTGTTGAAACTGCCGGTCGCCACCGCGTCAACGTTCTTGTCCTTGACGGGCGACGTATTGGCCCACATGAAGCCGTAGAGCTTCACCAGATCAGCCGCCTCTTGCTCCGACGCCGCCGGCAGAGGTAGAACGGGAGCCGGTCCCTCCGGCCGGTCGCGGGAGTAGCGGCGGTGATCACCGTCGGGGTCGAGTTCCTCGCGACGCAAGCTGAGGTCGTCCCATATGGCGGGGTATGTCTGCTCCGCCGGGGATGCGCCGAACGTCGATGCGATCCGCATGATTTCGCCCGGCGGCACCTTCTTGATCGCGGAGGCGAAGGCATGGAGCCCAGGTGCGAAGGCACCGCGCAACTCGGCTTGGGTATCCACCCGCTGCCGCCGATGAGTCTCCAACTCGGCCGGCGAAGGATTGTCCGGGCCGTGAGGTTGGAGAGGATCCGCCCCCAGTGGGCCGACGTCGAGGTCCATCGGCCCACTCTCGCAGAGGCTCGGTGACAGCGGGAGGACAGCGGATCAAGAGCGGGTTACAGTCGCGACGTGCGCCACCTCCGTGCCGTCGCCGTCCTCCTCGCCCTGACGGTGTC
>JBEPVH010000043.1:0-8928 GCA_041691115.1 bacterium
CACCCCCCCGGGCCCCCCCGGGGGGGCTGGTCTCTCAAACCCACCCCCCGCCGGCGGTGGGGCGGGCGGCTTCCTCACTGACGCAGGAGGTGTCAGTGACGGTTGACGGTGTTGTGTCTTACTCCGAATCGTTATCCGCATCGGCAGGGATCGCCCAGCCACAGTTGCCGCAATAGTCGCCGCCGGCGTTCAACGCCTCTCCACAAGCGGGGCAGTTCATGTGGGTTTTCTCCTTGCAGAAGGGACTGCTGAGGGGACCGTAGCACGAGGTTCTGGAACCCGCCAGGCAACGGTCACGGAATTGTTGCGGCGCCTGCGATCCGCCTCAGCGGGCATGGCAATGGGATTAACGCAGCATGAAGCTAGAGTCCCACGGCATGGGAACTGAGGTCCGCGCTGTCGTCTTCGATGTCGGTGAAACCCTGATCGATGAAAGCCGCGTCTGGGGGCGCTGGGCCGAATGGATGGGGGTCAGCCAGCTGACCTTCTTCTCGGTCCTCGGCGCCACCATCGCTCGCGGCCAGTCTCAGCGCCACGCCTTCTCGCTCATCAAGCCGGAATTCCGTCCCTGGGAGGAGATCGAACGTCGCCGCCAGGCGGGCGAGGACGACCGCGAGCCCAATGAATCCGACCTCTATCCCGACGTGGTGGATTGCCTCACGGCTCTCAAGGCAGCCGGATTCGTCATAGGGGTGGCAGGCAACCAGTTCAAGGAATCCGAGACCTGGCTGAGCCGGGTGAGCCCGGCGTTCGACATGATCGGATCGTCAGAGGGCTGGGGGGTGCACAAGCCCAACGCCGATTTCTTCGAGCGCGTGGCCAAGGAACTGAACCTCGGCGTCGCCGAGATCGCCTACGTCGGGGATCGCCTGGACAACGACGTCACGCCAGCCCACGAGGCCGGCATGTGCGCCGTTTTCCTGCGCCGCGGGCCCTGGGGGCACATCCTCGGTGACGGCGACAACGGCCCCGGGCTCAGTGTCGGCTCACTGGGCGAGCTGACGCCCGCCCTGGTCGCCCACAACGCCTCGCAGAGGGCCTAAACGCCGCCCTGGCTGGACTTCTGTGCCGCCTTGCGCTCGGCCTGGCGCTTGCCCTTCGCCGTCGAAGGCACCTTGGGCTTCTTTTCGGACTTCTTAGGGGCGCCGCGATTCTTTTCACCGGCCACGAGAGTTCTCCTCACCAATAACGCTGCGCCTTCCACGATAACCCGTCCGGCTGCCCGTGGTGCCCAGATTGTCCGCCCTCTGTCCCTTCGGGATTCCTAATTTGGCTGTGGGGGGGTGCAGGAGGTTGGTTGCACTATGGGAAGGCCACGGCACATTGCCGCGACGGTGGTCGCATGACCACAGCCGCCGCCACAGACCTAACGACCCTTCGCGGGTCGATACTTCTTCAGCCCATCATTGATCTCGAGAGCGACAGAGTCTCCGGGTGGGAGGCGCTCAGCCGCTTCACCGACGACGTGGGTGTGGAGAAGCCGTCGCACGCCGTGTTCAACGCTGCCGTGCATGCGGGCGTGGGCGTGGCATTCGAACTTCAGGCGGTGCGCTCGGCGCTTGCGCTCTTCAAGTCGCTGCCCACGGGAACCTATCTGTCGCTCAACGTCTCGGTGCGGACTCTGACGTCGCCGCAGCTGCTTTCCGATTTGGGGACAGCTGTGGAGGCAGGGGTGAGGCCTGCACGCCTTGTCATAGAGATCACCCAGGGCGCACCTGTGCACAACGTTCAGGCCGCCGTAGATGCGCGTGAAGCCCTGTGGCAGCGCGGTATTCGCCTTGCCATTGATGATTTCGGTGGTGGCCACGCAGGACTCGTCCACGCGATCACGTTGCGCCCCGACATCGTGAAACTCGACAGGACTCTCGTTGACGGGGTTGCCAAAGCGCCCGAGCGTGCGCGGTTTCTCACCGGCATGATCTCGGGTCTGCCGCACGGTGCCGTCGTCGTCGCCAAGGGTGTCGAGTCGCCCGAGGATCTCGCGGCAATGCGCATGGCAGGTGTCTCACACGCGCAGGGTTACTACCTCGGTGTTCCCGGAATCGATCCGGTGCGCCGTCCCTCGGCAACGCTGTCGGCCGATTGGTCAGCCGCCATCGGCAAGCGCTCGGTCCGCTAACTAAGAAGACTGCGGACGAGCTCGCCTAGAGCCGGCAGTTCGAACGGCTTGCCGAGAACGGCGTTGGCTCCAGCGGCGAGGGCCTGTGCGGTGATCGCGTCCGACGTTGTGCCGCTGAAAATGATGACCGGCACCGAGAGCCCCTGACGGCGCATACGCGCAGTGGCGGCGATGCCGTCTTCGAGGGGCATGTTGACGTCGATGATGATGAGGTCGGGGCGCAACTCCAGCGCCATTCGCTTGCCGTCGATGGCATTCTCGGCCGTGGCCACGTCGTGGCCCTCGGAGGCGAGAAACCCACCCACCATCCGGATGAAGAAGGTGTCGTCGTCAATCATCAGGATCGATGCCATCGAGCGACAGCCTAGCAGGGCGCTGACATCACCTTCGTCATAACGATGACCGATGCCCTGTCATAACTTCGCAACGCCGTTGCCCGGGATCGTGACGCTCGATTGGGGTACGTTCGGAGCCTTCCCCGCCACCGTGCACCCTTGGAGTTCTCATGGCAGTTCCGGGAGCGATCGCGCCGAACTGGACAGAATTGTCCACTCGCGCCCAGATTGAAGAACTGCTTCGGCAGGGTGCCATCTCCGTCGTCTTCCACCCCGTGCTCCGTCTTGAGTCCCGGGAGCAGTTCGGTACCGAAGCTCTGGCACGCATGGACTTCGACCCGACCCGCGGTCCTCAGCACTGGTTCGCTCAGGCGGAGGAGGTTGGTCTGCTCACAGAACTGGAGATTCTCGCGCTGCGCAAGGCACTGGGATTGCGCTCGAAGATCGCCGATGAGCAATACCTGTTCATCAATGCGTCGCCGAGCACCCTGATAGCGCCCGACTTCGAGCGCTTCGTCAATGCGGAAACCGGAACGCGCTTGATGATTGACCTTTCGGTCGCCGCGTCCGTGTCGAGCTACCCCAAGCTGCTCGATGCCATCGCCAAACTGCGCGAGGCGGGAGCAGGGATCTCGCTCGACGACGCGGCCGACGACAAGGCGTCGCGGCAGCGCATCGAGAAGCTCAACCCCGAACTGATCAAGCTGGGACCCAAGATGACGCGAGCACTGCCCACCGATGCGGCGGTTCGCGCGGCGACGGCACGGATGCTGGCATTCGCCGATGACCTCCACGCCGACGTGATCGCCGAGGCCATTGAAACCGACGAGGAGGTCGCCATCCTGGTGGACCTCGGCGTCAAATTCGGCCAGGGATTCCTCTTCGGGCGACCTGCTCCGCTCTGACAGGCGGTGCAACGGGGTACGCCCGAAATAGACTACGGCCCGTGGCCGAGACCGAGATGACGTCCGCGGGAGAGCAATCCCTCGACGGACTCGCAGACTTGGCCCTCGAACTTGCCAGTTCCCTGGATTCGCGGGAGGTCATCGAGCGCACCCTGCGCCGGGCCATCGACGTCATCCAGGCCGACAGGGCGACCCTCTCGTCTGTCGAGGACGACGGCCTGAGTATTGAGGCCACCGTCGGTGCCGGCGGCGACGTCACATGGATCGGTCGCCACTACGAGATGGACTACTTGGCGAATCAGCCGCTGGTAGCCGAGGCCATTGCCACGCAGACGCCCGTCGTCGGCGGTCGCCTCGACGCCGAGAGGGCAGCTCCCGAGTTCCGGGAGGCGCTGCAGGCTGTGCGCCACACAGCGGTGATTCCACTCACGGTTGCGGGCGAGGTGGTTGGCCTTGTCGTGCTCAGCCGCGCGGACGACCCCGGGTTCGATCCGGCCCGCACCGAGGCGCTCCGGGTGATAGGTGGAATCGCGGGCATGGCCCTCAACAACGCGAGGTTGCACACTGAGACGGTGACCGCGCGGCGGGCCGCCCAGGAGGCGGCGACGCACCTCGAGGCGGCGCACGCCGCCAAGTCGGACCTCATGGACTACGCGGTCCACGAAATGCGTGGCCCGCTCGCCGTGGCCCTGGGATATGTGTCGATGGCGCGCGATGGTTCTCTTGGCGAACTCGCCGACGCGATGATTCAGCCGCTCGCCATCGTTGAAGCCAAACTCGGCGAGGCATTGAGCATCGCCGAGGAGATGCTGACACTGGCGCGAATCGAAGGCGGCACGCTGCCCGTCGTCACCGAGCGCGTTGATCTCGTGGCTCTGGTTCACGAGGTCACCCATACCGCCAGCGCCGAGTCGCCAGATGCGCGCATTGATGTCGTCGTCGGCGCCGGAGCCACGTTTGCCATCGCCGACCACGACCGCACCCGCCTCATCATCAGCAATCTGGTGGGCAATGCCCTCAAGTACTCCCGGGAGCATCCCCAGATCGTGATCACCATCTCGGGCTCCGGTGCCATGGTGAATGTCAGCGTTCGGGACTCCGGATCCGGCGTCGACGAGGCGGATCGGGGCCGCATCTTCGATCGCTTCCAACGCGGTAACGATGAGCGCCATCGCGCCGTCCCCGGCACCGGACTCGGTCTCTACATCAGCCGGGCCTTTGCCCGGCGCATGGACGGAGACGTTGAGCTCACGGCGTCGGAGCCCGGTGTCGGCAGCACGTTCGTCCTGAGCCTGCACGCAGCTCTTGCCACGTAACCCCGCTGCAAGGTGAGCCGGGGTAGCCTCTGAACAGTGCGTATTCTGCTGGCCGAGGACGATCCCGGCCTCCGCGACGTACTCCGGCAGGGCCTCGAAGATGCCGGGTATCTTGTCGATGCCGTTGCCGACGGCGAGGAGGCAGTCTTCAGTCTGCGGCTCAATGACTACGCGGTTGCCGTTATCGACTGGCGTATGCCGCGTCGCGCCGGTATCGATGTCGTGCGCTGGGCGCGCGAGAACGACTCGAAGACGGCCATCATCATGCTGACCGCACGTGACACTCCGGCGGATCGCATCGAGGGATTGGACGCCGGTGCTGACGACTATCTAGTCAAGCCGTTTGATTTCGGCGAGTTGCTGGCGCGCGTCCGCGCTCTGCAGCGGCGCCCCCGCGGTCTGGATTCGCCGGTGCTGCGTCGCGGTCACATCGAGCTTGATCCGGTGCGGCACGCGGTGACGGCACGCGGTCAGGACCTGGCGCTGTCGACGACCGAGCACCGCCTCCTCGAGCTCTTGATGCGGCGGTCCCCCGCCGTCGTCGATCGAGACACGATTGCCCGCCACGTTTGGCGTGACGAGACCGACGCCGTCGGCTCCAATGTGATCGATGTGCAGCTCAGCCGGCTGCGCGCCAAGATTCCTGATGCCGGCGTGCGCATCGTCACGGTTCGCGGCTCGGGCTATCGTCTGGAGGAGGCGTGAGCAGCACCGTCGCCGGGCGCTGGCGTTCGCCCGTTCTGCGCGTGGCGCTGGCTGCCACCGCCGTGGTCACAGCCGTCTACATCGCTGTGTGCATCACCGTTCTGCTGATGGTGAGCCGCAATCTCACAGCCGATGTCGATTCCCGTCTCAACGCCACAGTTCAGCGCTTCAACGGGCCGGGGGGGCGAGGTGATCCGCGAGGATTCATCGAACCGCCGGGAACTGCGGCGCGGTTCGGGCCGCCGCTTCTCATATGGAGCGTCAGCGCCGACGGTGTTGTGACGTCGCCGACATCAACGACGGATCTGCCCATCGAGGCGACCTCGGCAACAGAACCGCGCACGGTGTCCATTGTTGGCAGTGATGTCCGCGTCGCCGGCGTCAAATTCGGCGGCGGCAAGATCATCATCGGCCAGGAGATGGACTCGGTGACCAGCGCGCAGCATTCGGTGCTGCGCACCGAAATCGGCATCGCCCCCGTCCTGCTCGGTTCCGTGTTCATCGGCGCCTGGATGGTGGGCCGCCGTGCCACCGCTCCGATCGAACGAGCGCGGCGTCTGCAGACAGAGTTCACTGCCGATGCTTCACATGAGCTGCGCACGCCGTTGTCGGTGATCGAAGCGCAGGCCAATCTGGCTGTCACCGCTGAACATCCCGTCGAGTGGTATCGCGATGCCTTCACGCGGGTCGACACCGAGGCGCGGCGCATGCACAGACTCGTCGACGACATGCTGTGGCTGGCCCGGTTTGACACAACGCGCGGCAATCCTCATGCCGAGCCCGTCGACGCCGGCGTCCTCATGCAGACGGCAGTGGACAGGTTCTCGGCGGTTGCCGAGGCGCGCAGCATCACGCTGCGTGCCGTGGTCGACGGCGACGGGCTGGCGATCGAGGCAGCGCCCGACTGGCTCGATAGGCTCGCCGGCGTTCTCCTCGACAACGCCTGCCGCCACGCGCCCGACGGCGGCGAGGTTCGCGCCACAGTGAGCCGCAGCGGTGCCCGCGTGACCGTTGCCATTGAGGACTCCGGGCCCGGTATTCCCGAGGCGGAGCGGGAGCGGATCTTCGACAGGTTTCACCGCGCCGGCGACGCGCCCGGCGGGGCCGGGCTCGGCCTTGCCATCGGCGATGCTGTGGTCCAGGCGACAGGCGGTCGATGGGAGATCAGCACATCGTCTCTGGGCGGCGCCAGGGTGGCTGTGACCTGGCCGGCGGCATCAATTCCACAAACGGCGTAACCATCGGTGGTGGCATCGACGTTACCCTGATGCAGATGGCAGGATTGACGCCGGTCGGACAAAGCTGATGAAGCTCTTTACCGTGCTCGCCGTTTGCCTGACCGCCATCGTCATCGGCGGAGCCGGGGGCGGCGCTGCGATCGGCGTCGCCCGCAATTCAGCCTATGAGAAGCAGGTGGCAGACCTCCGAGGTGTGTGGGAGCGGGACCTGGCGCAGGGCGTGCCGGCTGCCTCGATCAATCCACTGCGCACCGAGCTTGACTCGCGCCAGGCACGTTCATGGTGGTCACCCGACTGGGTGCGCGATGACGGCCTCGGCCCCATTGCCTCGCTGCGGCAGCGCACCGATGCGGCCTGGAATTCGGCACTCGACGAGGCCCACGTCCAGGCTCAGCAATCGATAGATGAATGGGCGGCCTTCGCCACCCAGGCGGGGTCGTGGGTGACTGCCGACGCCACCGCCAAGGCAGCTGCATGGCCGGCGCAGGCGGCGGCGGCCACCACCCCGGCACAGCTGACGCAGCTGGGTAAGCAATGGCATCAGTTCATCGCCGATCAGCATGTGGCAGTCCTGGCCGCACAGCGCGCAAAGCTCGATGAGGAGCTCGCGGCCGCCGGCGGCGAGCAGGCGGTGCTGGCGATCGCCGTCAAGCTCGCCCGCTTCGCCCAGTCGGTGAATCTCGACGACGCCGGGGTCTGGAGTCTTGCCACCAAGCTCAAGGCCCTCATCGACTCGGGGGGCGATCCGCAGCAGACAGCCGGTGACCTTGTCGCCGCCATCAGCAAGCTCCGCCAGCTTGTCGACCTCAACAATTCCGTTGCCTCGCAGGTCCGTCCGCTGTACCTGACGGTGCTGCAGATGCTTGCCGAGGGCACACCCAATCAGACGGCGCTCAACGCGCGCTACAACGCGCTCGACAGTCAGTTCGGGGCGGCGCGCACAACCGAGCAGGTCACAGCCGTGTCGGTGAGTCTGGGCGCGCTGCACACCGATGTCACGGCTGAACTGACAACCAACCAGTGTGGCCATGCCGTCGGCGACGGCAAGGTGATCACTGTCTCGCTGGCTCTGCAGGAGATGGTGTTCTACGAATCGGGCTGCGCGGTCCGCGCCACGCCCGTGACCACCGGGCGCCCCACCCTGAGGACTCCGGCGGGGCATTGGCACATCTTCTACAAGACATCGCCGTTCACCATGGTGTCGCCGTGGCCGAAGTCGTCGCCCTACTGGTACCCCACAACCCCTGTGGCGCAGGTGATGGAATTCCTTTCCGGTGGCTACTTCATCCATGACGCCGACTGGGAGGCTGTGGGCGCCTATGGGCCCGGCAGTGAGGACAACCTCGGCGCCGCGTCCCATGGCTGCATCCATGTGCCCACCACGACAATGCGCTGGGTCTACTCCTGGGCGCCCGTGGGAACCCCTGTCACGATTTCCAACTGACCTTGTCCGGGCTTTTGGGCGCTGAGTGTCCGTGCTGAGTATTCAGACTTCGCGGCGATGCAGATTCATGAGGTCAGCGCGTCAGCTGACATGACGATCCCCGCCGAACGCGTGTGGGCGGTGGCGGAGAGGGTGTTCCCCGGCCAGGGCTGGGAGCAGATGACAGGCCCGGTGCGCAGCATCAGGTTCAACATGCCGATGGGCGACAGCCTTGCGCCATGGCAGACGACGATGGCCGTTGAGACGATTCCGGGCGGCAGCCGCCTGACGGTCACTCAGCGCGTCGATCTGGCTGCTGTTTCCGAGGACACGGCAGCGCGGCTGCTCACGATGGTCACCCAGGCCGATGAGGCCGAGCAGGTTGTCGAAACGGCTCGCTTTCTCGAAGAGGCCTTCAGCAAGGAAGGCCCCGAACTCGGCTAGACCCTGCCGGGTTGCCACACCATCAGGACGATGACGATCACCAGGCCCAGTGTCATCGCCATGCCCACCAGCCTGAGGCGGCCGGCGACTGCCTTGATCTCTGCGATGGGGGGCGGGCTTCCGGCCTCGGGCGAGGTCAGCGCCACCAGGCGGGCACCTTGAGGCAACTGGTGGAAGATGCCGGCTGACATCAGCAGCAGGTAGATGGCGATCGAAGCACCCAGCCAGGCGTTCTGCTTCAGGTCGATGCTGGAACTGAGGATGAGCCCGATGCCCGAGGCCAGTTGGGTCAGGCCCACGGGCAGAACGATCTTCTTGGAGATCCCGTGATTGATCCGCGAGATGACGTTGGCGTTCTGCGGCTCGGCCGCAGCCATCACGCCGGTGATGGGGAAGACGAACACGGGTCCGAAGGCGATGATCGCCGTGAAGACAATTAACCA
>JBEPVH010000044.1:0-8913 GCA_041691115.1 bacterium
CGTAGCAATCACCACGAATCCTCGCGTCTCGAAATGGCTCCACCCATCGCGATGTCGATAGCACCAACGACGATCTCCCGCATTCGCTGATGCTGATAGCGGCCCCCAGCTCGCGATCGGACGACACCGAACAGGTGGCATCCCGATGGTCCGGGCTCCAGATAGCCACGAACCGTTGCCTCCGAGCTTCGTGGGCCGTACGCCAAGGCGGCGAGGATGCGGGGGCTCGGTGGCCCGAACCAAACCTCAAACCGGTTGTTCGTGCGCAGCGAACCGGCGACGTAGTCCGGTCCGATGGAAAGCGCTGTCTTCCACCACACGCGTTCGCGATCCGCACCGATGGCGGCGATCCGTGCAGCGACCTCCTCGACGCTCAGTGAAATGTCGCGCGACATCGTTGGTACCTTCATCGGCTCGCGTCCATCTCCACCACACTCAACTCAGGGTCAGGGGGCCACAGGCGAGTCTGACACGTTCAGTCCGAGCACGAGAACGGCTGCTGAATGTGATCACAATTGTCGAGAGACTTGACCAGGCCAAATACCGCCAGGCCAACGATCACCAAGACCATCAGCAGGAACCAGCGGCGGCAGTACCACGCCCAGAGCTTCACCACGGTGGCATTGTTGCGCGACCTGAGCAGACTGGTGCGACCCGCATCACTCGACCAATCTGCCCCAGAACGGGACATCGCGGATAGACCCGATCAGTTCGTGTCGGCGTCCCAGTTCGTTGTTCAGGAAGCTGAGGAGGTTGGTGCCGTAGTAGATGATGTCCGTCTGGTAGACGGAGAGCACGGGGTTCCCCGATTCGCACGGCGTTGATGGCAAGTAACGGTGCCCACAAATCGGGATCAGGGGCGGTGCGTCTGCCATTGCGGATCGCGTGACGGCCTCCGCCTCGTTATCGTCGGCGGGTCGCGGGCCCCACTCGTCCATCCAGAACCTGTTGTATCTGACGTCGAACACCATTCCGTCAACCGGCCACGCCATCCGTTCCGTGATGTCGGCGCCGGGGTTGTCTCGCCAGTCAGCCCATCGACCACCTCGTGGCAGACCGAGTTGTAGGAACTCACTCAGGTCGGGCGGAAACGTGAACCCGTACGTGGTTTCGGCGGCTGCGATCTCGGCGGCCGTCAAGCCACCTTCCACAACAACACTCGCATCGCGGAACTCGCCCGAGCGGAGATGTTCAAGCGCCTCTTCGTATGTCGTGAACACGGGCGATACCCAGTGCCGCGGTGGCCCGTTCCTCGGGTCATCGGGATCGAACGGCGGGGGAGGGTTGGCCACTGGAGAATTATCACTTCCCTCCTGGGTCGGTGCCCTCTCGGTAATGGGCTTGGATCTCCGCGACGGGAGCATCGACCGCCGTCAACAATTCGTCCAGAGAGCGGATCCCCAGCCTGGAATATGTGGCAAGTGTGGGCCCGGTCTACCCGACCATTCGATTTCAGCCTGATACCTGCGATACGCAATGATTCTTACCGTGTCAACGACGGAGTCCTCGACGACCAGGTGGAAGAGGAACCCGACCGACCCGGCATCGACGCATTCGGACCGGACATAAATCGGCCGGCCACCGAGCCCCAGGCTCGCGTCTCTCCAGATCAGCCACTGCCGCTCGAATCCAAGTTCCGTAAACGCCGGCTCACGCGCCTCGATCTCCGCCGCAGCGACGTCGATGTCGATGATCGGCCACTCCTCTGTAACCACCATCACCCCTCGTTATCGATCAGGAAGCGAACAACACATCAAGCCGACCCGCCGTCAAACGATCACCAGAACCATCAGCAGGAACCAGCGGCGGCAGTACCACGCCCAGACCTTCGTCACGCCTGCATTGTCGCGCCTCTTGGCACCGACTACAGCGCGACCAACAACACCAGCCACAGGACCACGAGAACAAACCCCATCCAGCACGCGACCCCCAACCCACTCAGGACTCCGCGGCGCCATCCGTTATCAGCCGCCGTGCGCACGCCCCACAGCAGTGGCAGACCGACGGTGACCGCCAGACCAAGACGGGGGTCTGCAGGAAGCCACGGCGAGTCCATGAAACCGAGTGGAGTGAAACTGAGGGCCAACGCTAGCCAGGCCGGAAACCCGATGACGGCGCGCACCGAGTCGAACGGTCCCCACGGGAGCCGGCGTTCTATTCCTGCTGCGCGATGTTGCTCACCGAGCGCCGTGGTCGTCGGAACAGCGTGTGTGGGTTTGTCGCTCACGGTATTCCAAACAATGTATCGGCGATCAACGCCACCACGACACAAACTATCAACACAAACGAGACGAACCCGAAGAACCTCACGCCGGCCACGACACCGCGCAGACGTCCCGCGCGCCGCCCAACCCGAATCCCACGGACAAGCGGCGGAATAACAAACACCGTCACGATGGCGACTGCGAACCGGAAATCGAATCTCTGACCTTTGGTAACACGTCTCAATGAGAACGAATCCAAGGAACAGGGCGACCAGTCCGACCCAGATGCCGCCGACGACCAGCTGAACCCGGAGGCTTGCAGCAGCCCGCAGAGCGGGGAGGCCACGCGTACGTGGGCCGGTCTCATTCACCCCCCAATTCTGACCCCTCCCGGGCCTATCCTTCAGGCCCGAGGCCTTCATGCCAGGAACCCAAGCCCCGCCTGAAGCCCCGCGATACGATCGGCACGTGATCGACCCGAGTGACAAGTCCACGCCGGCACCAAGCAGACCGTTCACCATATTCACGCGATCTGCGGCACTGCTGATAGCGATCACCCTTGGTACGTCGTCGTGCGCGTCTCCATCCCCGACGGTCGGCACCACGGTTTCACCAAGTCAGGCGGTTGCCACGGGTAGCCGTGGCGGATCGGGACGGCAGGAACCTCAGTCACTTCTGCTGAGCGGCGACATCAATGCCACGATCTCGTCGGCGGCCAGCACGGGCTGCCTCGCTTTCCAGGTGGGCGAAGTCAGCGACCTTTCCCTCCGCGTATCGATCGACGGCGCAGACTGGATCATCCTTGCTCGAACTGAGCCTCCACCCGTAGGCGGACAGGCGCGTGTACTTCCCGCCGACAGCGCGTTCCTGATGCTGTTTCCCGTTCATCACTCGAGCACCGTCAACTCCGGGACAACGTCGGGTGGCGGATTCCAGGCGGCGACGGGAACCCTGACGATTAACGCCGGCAGCCGGTCAGGGCGCATCGACGCCAGCTTCGTTCGCGATGCAGATGCGTCGGTTCTCGGAGCTCCACCGAGTCCCGGAACTCAGTACCCGATCCACGAGACCATCGCCGGTACGTGGAACTGCTCCTGATACAAGCACCACGGCTCATGGGGACGCTTTCCGCATCTCACGAAGATCTCGCGTGTCGCTCGCTGAATTGGGGACCCCCGAACCAGGTCTACACTAATCCGGTGATCGTCGCGCGGCTCCGTACCCAATGACACAGGTCGAACAAACGCTCCGCCGCCTCGCCTGTCTCTGCCTCTTTCTACCGCTCGGATTCGAGTATGTCGTTCAAAGGTCGTATGGCCTCGAAGCGTTCTACTGGCAGGTGCTGCCGGGCGCGATCGTCGGGAACTGCGTGGTTGCATTTCTCATCTTGCGAGCGAGCCGGCGAATCCTGGCGGCGATGTGTGGGATGGCGATCGTCGGTGCTGCATTTGCGTTCTTCTACGGCGGACCCTTCACGTCAGAATCCCTGGCGGTCGCCGGCCCCACCACGGTGGCCTGGCTGCTGGTCATCGCAGCCGTGGTCTTTGGCGAACCAGAGGCACCACCGACCCACGCTGAACCACAGGCGTCATCAACGACCCCATAACCCGAAACAACGAAGCGCCCCATCACCACACGCAGCGAAAGATCGATCGTATTCCCACATCAATGAATCCTCACGACCGCCGATAGACTGACCCCGTGAGCGACCCCAAATCTCAATCCCGGTGGCGGTCTGAGCTACGGCCCCACCGCATCGCCGGAGCGCTCCTCATCTTTTTCGGTGGCTTCGGCTGCGTAATCGTCCCGCTCCTCGCTCTCGGCGGCTTCATGTCCGAGGGCAGCGAGGGCAGGGAAGTCTCGGGTGCCGAGCTTGGCGCCATCGCCGCCGCGTGGGCGCTCGCGTTTGCTGTTTTCCTCGGCGGCGCCCTCCTTCATTCTGGCCGCTGGCGCTCCGCCGTTGGATTCGGCATCGGTGCTGTGCTGTGCGGAGTCGCGGTTGTGATCTTCGATGTAGTCGACGAACACACCAGGTATGTGCCTCCGACGGCGCACGTCGTCGCCGCGTCTCACCCCCATCCGGCCCGGGTTGGACAGCCGATGACCATCACCTACACGATCTCCTCCACTCAGCCCGTGACCAATCTCAGCTTTGACTACGAGGGCGTCAGCTGGGACGACCTCGGTGTGACGCGTGCCGCGATCACGCCGGACGGTGGCGCCGAGCGGGAATGCCACGTGACCAAGTTGCCGGCTCCGTTCAACTTCTGCGGACCGTTCGAGCACAACGCCACGGTCACTGTCTACGCGACTCCGCGGGTAGCGGGAGACGTCCGGGCGGACACCGTGTTCGGTGATGCCGGCCCGGAGGACAACGTCGGTGGCATGTTCATCGATGAGTCCGGCCACCTGATCGTGACCAACCTCAACGTGAACGTAGTGGCGCGTTAGGCGCCCGGTGAGTCAACGGCCCTTCAGAATCCGCGCCGCCTCCGCCTCGTCTTCCGCGGGGTGAGGCATCGCTATCGACATCAGGGCATAGACGCGGCTGACGATCGTGAGCGCGGACAGCGCGACACCCAGAACCATCGCGACGAAGAAGGCCGCCTCGGCGTGGGTGGTCACTGCCACCACCATCGAAACAACGAAGAGCGGAAGCAGGACTACCGCGATCTTGGCCCGCGGCGAGTTGCTGATTCGCATGGAAAGTATTCTCCCCGCAATCGCCGAGGCCCAACCGCTGACCCGATGCCATCATCCGCCCGCATAACCACGGCAATCGGTCACCCCCAATAATCGAACCGTGTCTTCCCAGTCCCATGGCCCGCCTGGCCACGATGAGATCCTCGCCTCCTTCGCGACATGGACCGAGCGACCTGGGTTCGGCCCCGATCGTCTTTCCGAGCTCATCACACTGACGGCGTCTGATCCGCGAGCTTGGTGCGAGGCGCTCGTCTCGCTCGTCCCGACGGAACTCACGGATGACTTCGACGGCTCGCTGGTGTGGGGTGTGGCAGCGTGTGATCGTTCGTCGGAGGTAGAAGGTAATCCGCTTGGTCCGTGGCTCGCGGAGCAGGCCAGCACCCATCGAACCATTGCTGCTGTGATTGCGTACGCGCTCAGCGCCAGGTACGACCTGGACGTTACCGACGGTACATTCAGGTTCCTCGGCGACGCCGCCGGAGCGCTGCGTGCAATCGACGTTCTCGGAGATCCTCTGGTGTTCTCCACCTGGTCCCGTGGTTCCCAGGAAGGTCGTGACGTTGACGGCTGGGCCGAGGAACTGTTCCGCCGGGTCGTTCGCGGTGACCCCGATGCGTGTTGGCGGACGTTCCTGCGATTTCTAGCGTTCGAGGAAGACGAGGGTGTGCGTGGTTACGCCGCGATCTCGTGGCTCGAATCCATCAACTTCCAGCACTCCGAGGAGTTCATCGATCGGATTGAAGCCGAGGCCCGGATCAACCCACGTCTGCGCGCCGCGATGCGCTCGACATACCCGCCCGGCACCCCCGATGTTGAGGAGCGCTACGAGCGTGCGCGAGAGGAGCCTGACGACGCCGACGGGTAATGGCAGGTCCTTCCCGCAGGTGCCGAATGGAGCGGTGCCGGGACGGGTGATAACGTCTAGCTAATGGCAGCCTCCTCCCCAGACCTGGTCAACCACGGCCCCCGCCGCAACCTTGGTTCGGCCATCCTTTTCCTGGGATACGTGGCGGCCGTCCTCGCTGCGTTCGCAACAGCCCTGATCGCCGTCGCCTGGTTCAGCGACGGTGCCCAGTGGGGAACCCATACGCGCGCCGTCGCCGCAGGGGTTGCGGTCTCAATGTGGGTTGGCGTCGCGGCCACGATCGTCGGCGGCGTTCGCCTCCGCGACAGGAGCTGGCTGGCAGCCGTCCCGTTCGCGATCGTCTCGGCGCCTATCCTCGCGTTGGGCCTCGTCGCCTTCGTGCAGCTCTTCATCTCGCCGACAGGCGCCCGCGGCAACTGACATCATGCAAGGATGCAGACTGGGCCGGAGCTACGACGGGCTGACGTCGCGACAGTGGTCGACGGTACTCGGATTAATCGCCACCATCCTGTGCCACCCACCGGCCGGCAGCTGACCAAGCTAGATCATCTTCCCAATAGCCGCCACCGACATTCCGGTCGCCATAAGCACGACGGTCACCGCGCGTCATCGACGCCGCGCCGCGAACGCCGAGCAACAAGAACGGTCAATCCGACAAGGCCACCCACGGCCACCCCGATGTCGGCGCCGATAATCCACCGACTGACGGCCGGTCGCGACAGATCATCCGCGCTGCGAAAAAGCGACACGTCCTCCGGCAAGCCGGACCCCGAGCACCAGCAGAGCGGTCGTCCGTCCGGGAAGTTCAGGATGACCCACACCTTCTCACCGCACGGGCCGCCGCCGAGGCACCGCCCCTGCTGGAACAGCGCGACCTGCCAGGTGAGGACGTCGTCTTCGCCGCCGAGTTCGCTCCGGCCTCCGCGCGTGATTCCGCGCACGAGCTTGATGTCATCGATTGACTGAGGTGAGGCAAAGGCCATCACGGACTCGCGTGGTGTCGTCGAGGCAACGGGCGCCCTTGTCATCTCGTGATACGTCAATCCACCTTCAATGAAGGCCAGAACGATCCATCCGGCGACGAGGATCCGGGCCACGCTCACGGAACCAAGTGCGGCTCCCCGCCCTCCATGAGATACGCAACGAATCCGCCCCGATGCACCGCATCGGCGAGTGCGAGCGTGTACTGAAGATACGCTGTCGGCGCCGGACCCTCGGTCGGTCGCGCAGGAGACACATCAAAGATCCAGAAGAGCCCGTTGGGCTGCACTTCTGCATGCCGATGACCGAGGACGATCAACGCTGACGAGCGGGGTGCGATGCCGGCAATCCCGGACACGACGAGAACAGCCGCCTCGTCCCTGGTCACCACTGCTGAAGCCCGCTGCTCCGCAGACGGTTGAGTGATGACAAGGCCCATGTCGCTGAAGAACGCGTCGGGGAGCGTAGGAAGAATCGTGGCGGCTGAAGTCGGCGTTGGTACCGTCGCCGGTCCGCACGCGCCGAGTGTCACGATCGCCACAACCGCGACGGCGACGTATCTGGCGGCGGTCACGCCGCTCCCCATGGATTGTTGGAGCCCGTCGTCGTCGAGACCCACGTGCCCGTGGTTGCATCGATCAGAACGTTCGCCTGCGTTTCGTCGCCGCAGCCACCACCCATCCCTAAGGAGCACGTCTTGAACCGGCCGTGATACTCAATGTTCCACACCCACGTGCCATTGCGCGTGGCATAGAGGTGGGTTCCCACGACGGTGACATCTCCGCTCTCACCGTGAGGACGCATGGGCTCGGCATCACGCTGCGCGGCCTCGCTGCTGATCAGATCGGACGGAGTCGGTCCGCTTGGTGGGTAGGGGTCCGGAGAAGCGGTGTTGCCGCCGCCGCAGCTCGCGAGGCAGAACGCTGCGATGAGAGTGGCATGACGATGGCCTGTCACGCGAGCCATTTCCACGATGCGGCGATCTGAAGCAGCGCGGAGTGTGCTGCCGAGTACTCGCCGTGGCGGGCAATCGCCACCATCCAGATCTGGAGCCCGGCATCGCGGCTGTCGGCATGCCGGGTAAAAAAGGCTGAGCAAGGGCCAACGTCGAGATAGTCGACGCCGACACCGTGAATAAGTGCAGAAAAGTGAACCGCCATCGCTCTCGTGCCGTCGAACGTGATGGACTCGGCGTGGTCAAGACTGGGTCCTGGTGGTCCCAGACCGCACCGCGACCCGACGGGTGCCGAGAAGACCTGAATCAGCGGTTTGTCGGGCGCTTGATCGAATCCGAAGCCAGGCACGCTGTCCCACTCCGCGTCGGACCAGTCTCCCATCCCGATGTTCACCGCCCAGGCGCGCGTCGCGTTGGCGGAGAATCGAACGTTGTCATGGACGACCCAGCCGTCGGGCCGCGTGAATTCAAACGCTCCCTGGCCGCTCGATGCCGTCACGGGCGCAAGCGACCGGAAGGCGATGGCGCCACCTGCGACCGCAGCTACGAGCGCCAGTCCCACCGACGTTGCCGTGACGGCCCTGGCCCTCGTCATGCGAGCCATTTCCACGACCTCGCCAGTTCATCGATGGCGCCGCGGTAACGCGGATAGTCAGCGGGCGATGCGCTGTAGCCGACCCACACCACTCTCAACGGGACCGCATCCATTCTGTGCACCAATTCGTACCCGCATGGGCCGATAGACAGCGCCTCGATCTCGACGCCGTTCGTGGTGCTCTTCCCGTGATATGCGGGTGCAGATACACCGTCGAAGGTCACCCAGGGCACCCATGCGGTGCCCTGGCCCCCTAGTCCCGCCAGGCCGCAATGGGTCCCGCCCGTCGCCGAATGGATGTCGATGACGGGTAACACGGACCCGCGGCCGGTGCCATAGCGGTCGACTGACGGCCAGTCATGAGCGTCCCAGTCGCCGAGAACCAGTTCCATGACCCAGTCGGGGAATTGGCCCGACGTGTCCCTCAGGACCTTCCCACTCCAGCCCTCGGGGATGGTGAACTGAATCGTGCCACCGGCACCGACGACGGTTCTGGACGGATGGGCATGCAGCCACGCCAAACCACCGCCCGCAGCGGCTCCGCCACCGCCTCCGGCGACGACCTGGTACGGGTCCGCGGCGACCACGGCGGGCAACGGTGCTTCGATCA
>JBEPVH010000045.1:0-8875 GCA_041691115.1 bacterium
GAAGATGCTTGGTGGTGGCGAAGGATGTGCGGGTGACGCCGTTGCCGAGGTCACTGACCTGGGTCGTCGGTCCGCGTGACCCACCGACGGGATCCTGCCACCCCTCATTGCCGGCGACTACCCAGGTCGACGGTGCATCGACTGTCAGCGTGAACGGCGCCTTGATGTCGGGCTGATCGAAACAGGCGTAAACGCGATGCGCATCGAAGGGCTCGAAGTGCGAATAGAGGTAGGTGTTGCCGTCCGAGGGATCGACCTTGCGGTGCAGGCCGACGCCGTTCTGCATATACACGGTATCGGCGACGATCTCGACGTCGTTCTTGCCTGCCGTGAGATCGCGCAACGGGATGCGGTTGTTGGCGAATGCCGTGGGGTCCAGGGCGTTGCCGTTAACGGTGATCGAGACGACGCCGTCGGCCACGAGGTCGATGAACGTGTCGGCGCCTGCGGTGGCGCAGTCGAAGCTCACCCGAGTGGTGCTGCGGTAGGTGCGCCGTGCCGGATCCTCCGACAGGTCCAGGGCGACCTTGTAGTCCACATTGGAGATCAGGGCCGCCCGGCTCTCGGCCTCGGCCTTGGTAAGGATGTCGCTGGGCATCGGGTCCTCGTGAGATGGCGGCTGGCCCTTGCGGGGCGGCGCCTATTCTCCCCCGGTTACCCCTCCTGTTGCAGCCTTTGCCACAGATTCGATGCCGCCTGCGCCACATCGCGGAGCAGCCTCCGGCAGGGCGGAGCGGACCCGGAGCAGAACCGAGGTCAGGAGGGCTGCCTCGGAGTCGTCAAGATGGCGCCCGAACAGCTCCTCGATGCCTCTCAGATGATCGGCGGCCGCGGCCGTCAGCCGGGCCTGACCGGTCTCAGTCAGGACCGCCCAATTACCGCGCCCGTCGGAGGCACAGCGTTCGGTGCGGATGAGTTCCTGGGCCTCCAGCCTGTCGACGAGGCGGCTGACCCCGCTCTTGGTGAGCCGGGTGTGGGGGACAAGGTTCTGCAGGCGCAAGCGGCGGCCCGGGGTCTCGGCGAGGTGGATGAGAACCTCGTAGCCGGGAAGCGACAGATCGTGGTTGCGCTCAAGGTCGCTCTCGAGACGGCCGATGAGGGCCGCGGAGGCGTCGACGAGCGCGCGCCAGGCGCCGAGGCAGGTGCTGGACGGAACCGTTGTTGTGTCCATGGGGGAATGGTACACCCGATGGTTGACAACGCAACCAATGTGGTATGGTTGCATTAGCAACTACCCAATGGGGCCTCATACCGGCTCTGGGAGGAGACAGAAACCAATGGCTATCAACACCCCTCAACTCGCACTCCCCACAGCCGGCGTCTGGGACGTCGACGTCTCGCATTCGAATTTGGGCTTCGTCGCCCGCCATCTCATGGTCACCAAGGTTCGCGGCAGCTTCGAGAAGTTCGATGCCAGCATCACCGTGGGCGATTCGTTTGCCGATCTCCGTGGCGAAGCGGTCATCGACGTGAGTTCGATCACCACCAACGACGAGCGCCGTGACGGGCATCTTCGTTCGGCCGACTTCTTCGATGTCGACAACAACCCCGAGATGCGCTTCGTATCGACAAACGTGGCTCCCGTCGACGAGACCCACTTCAAGGTCACCGGCGATTTCACGATCCGTGGCATCACCAAGCCGCTGACCCTGGACGTCGAGTACCTGGGTTTGATCACCAATCCCTGGAACCAGCAGGTTGCCGCCCTCAGCGCATCGGCCGAGATCGACCGTGAGGCATGGGGACTGACCTGGAATCAGGCGCTGGAATCCGGTGGCGTCCTGGTGTCGCGCAAGATCCAGCTGGAGATCGAGGTTCAGGCCAAGCTCCGCGAGGCCTAAGCCGCCAAAGGATCCAAGCACGGTCCGCCCTTCGGGGCGGGCCGTTCTGCTTTAAGTGGGCGCCTAGCTGAGGCCCATCGGGCTGGCGGCAGACGGCAGGGCACTGCGGCCGACGAGGCGAACAGGCTTCTCCAAGTACTGCGAGATCATCTGCGTGGCTTGGGAGATGTCGCCGTTGGCGCCGATGAGGGTGATGGCATATCCCGAGGCGATGGTGCGCGTCAGCGGATAGATCTCCATTTTCATGCCGTGGTCCTCGCACCAGCCGCGGGCCTCACTGATGCACTGCATGATGAGTTCTTGTTGCGCGGGCAGCCCCACGACATCGAAATGCACCCAGCCGGTCCCATTGAGCGCGCTGTAGAGCTGCTCGACAGTGCGGGAGAGGGACTCCCCGTGGTCTCTGATCTGGATGACGATGGCGTCCTCGTCCTGACGCCAGCTGACGTCGGCATCTTCGCGCTCGTTCAGTACGCCGATTTCGCGGTTGAGGTCATCGGCGACCAGAGCCAACGCGGAGTGTGCGATGGGCAACGTGACGATGTGTTCTGTGTTGGGGAGTCTCTTGAGCGCAGAGAGCACCTCGGATGCGTCGTGCGAGATCAGCGCCGGAGCCGGCCGACGCATCGGCGCGGGCGGCGGACCAGTCGGCGCGGGCGGAGGTGGCGCTGCACCGCTCACGACGATCCTCCCACTTCCTTAGCGGCGTAATGCTGCCCTACCGACTCGGACATTCGGCGGACAATGAAGTTTGTTTTCGCCTAAGCGGCCAGGCCGTCGTGGCCGCTGTCGGGAACGTCGCGATGCGACGGCGCCGACTTGGCGATGCCGAGGATCACCAGGAACTCGTCGGGATGGACGATCTTGATGCCTTTGTATTCCTTGAGATCGAGCAGGTGATGGTCTGTCGACACGATCAGTTCGGCTTTGCCCTCAACTGCTGCTGCGACGACGTGATCGTCCAGCGCATCTCCTGGGACCACGTTGGGAACGTCGCGCGGCACCACCACGATGACTGAGGGCATGTTGGCGACACCGTTGGCGATCAGCCAGGCGCGCATCTCGGGCTGATGGAACCGCGATGTCTGGAGCACACCCTGGAGTTCGCCGAGGATCGACGGCGACGTGATCATCTGCACGCGGTTGCGCTTGACCTCGCGGAACGCGGTGAAGGACGACGAGTTCGGCTTCATCAACGCGTCGATGAGAACTGAGGTGTCGAGGACTACACGCATCTTTCTCTTCTCCGGCGGGGCCACCATCGGCGGAACGTAGCAGACAGGGCCCACCCTTTTGTGGGAAACGAATTTGGCCCTACCTCCGTTTGTATTCATGGAAGCGGTGCTAGGATCGAACTCGGCAAGCCGATCCCTCCCGTTCCAGCCCACGTCACGCACCAGGGAGGCCAGCCATGAGCGACGACACGATCGAACTCACAGGCCGCCGCGTGCCTGCCCTGCCACCGCGTCAGACACGCAACGTCGTCATCCACAGCCGCGTGCTGGAGCGCCGTGACGTGATCCTCTCGATCCTCGATGCCGCGTATAAGCGCGACGTCGGAGGCACGCGCGGGGTCTCGTAGGGTCTTCGTTTCCCTAGACGGGAAGCGGCGACACCAGGGACCGCAGGCGATGCAGCATGGCGCCGACGTCGCGGGCCGACACGTCGATCGTGGTGGAGAGCACCCAGGGCTCGGCGCCCGTGTGACGCAACGTCACGGCAACGGCGATCTCGCCGTCACGATGGCTGAAGCCCAATTCCAACTGGCCGCCGCGCGATTGCCAGATCTCGTCAGAGAAGCGGTCATCGCGGTGCTCGTCAATGTGATCGCATAGATCGAGAAGGCTCTGCTCGGGTGTCGTCACCAGCACCGTTGAGGTGCGGTGCCAGCCGCCGGAGGCGAGGTTTCCCGCATCGACGACGGCGGAGGCGCGAAGTGCACCTGTCGACAGGGAGACGGCCAATTCCTCAAGGGAATCGCCGAGGTCAAACCTGAGCTCTGAATCACCACGGCTGGAGTGCAGGATCACAGTTGTCATTGCATCGCGGAATGGTAAGTCCAACGGACCTGTTTCGTCAGCACCGTGTCCGTGTTTGAGCGCGAGGCACTCGTCAGGGACGTCGAAAAACCAGGCCCGCGATATGACGCACTGCGACGCGCGGCATGACGCCAGCACTGGTGGCGACCACCCGATTTGCTATACCCGGTATGCAAATTGTGCGGTTCCTGTCGAAGGCGCGGAGCGCGATTCTGACGCACTTCTCGGCCGACATCGGCATCGCCATTTCGAGCTCGGCGCTGTTGCCGGCAATCTCTGAAAACTCGGTTCTCACTGCACCAGGGCACAACGCCATAGCGCGCACACCGGATCCGCTCAGTTCAACGGCGAGCGCCTCGGTGTAATTGAGGACGAATGCCTTGGTGGCCGCATAGGTGGCCATGAAGGGGATGGGCTGGAAGGCGGCTGTCGAGCCGACGTTGATGACGCCGCCGGCCCTGCCACTCACGCACTGGGGGATGACGGCGGCTGTCAGTTGGTGGACGGCCACCACGTTGACCTGCACCTCGGCGTTCTGGCGAGCGGCGTCCAACTTGGCGACGCGGCCGGTGAGGCCGAAACCTGCGTTGTTCACCAGCACCCAGGGCGTGCCCTTGCCCGTGAGATGGCGCTCGATGACGGCCCTGCCGTCGTCGGTTTCCAGATCGGCCGCCATCGGGACGACGTCAACCTTGTGCTTGCGGCTCAGTTCATCCGCGACCTGTTCGAGCCGATTGACGCGACGCGCGACGACAACGACGTCGTGGCCGCGTGCAGCGAACTGGCGGGCGAACTCTTTCCCGATGCCGGAGGAGGCGCCGGTGACGAGGACCGGCACCGAGGGATCAAGGCGCGCGGTCACGCGGCTCCTCCAATTCGCGGCTGGGGCGTCGCCGCGGGGGCCTTTGTTAGCATCGCGACGCGATGCTAGCCGCATACGTCCCTGTCCTCGTCTTCTTCGTCGCGGTTGTCGCGTTTGCGATCGCGGTCCCGGCCCTGAGTTCAGTCCTGGGACCCCGCAAGCCAACCCCGGAGAAGGAGCTTCCTTATGAGTCCGGGATCGTGCCCCAGGAATCGGCCCGGCGTCGCTTCTCCGTCAGCTTTTACGTCACGGCGATGCTGTTCATCATCTTCGACGTTGAATCGATCTTCCTGTTCCCGTGGGCGACGATCGTCCGCCAGCTCAAGATCTTCGGTTTTGTCGAGATGATGATCTTCATCGGCACTCTGCTCATTGGACTCATCTATGTATGGGCGAAGGGAGCGTTGCGATGGGACTGAGCGAAGAACTCGCACTGCCGCGGATCCTGCGTGCCGAGGCCGGCGCCGATGCACTGCCTCTGCCGCACACCACTGAACTGGAACGTGCCGCTGCCGCCATGGGCGTGAAGCTGACGACCATCGACAAGGTGGTGCAGTGGGGCCGCTACTCGTCGCTGTGGCCCGCCCTCTTCGGGCTTGCCTGCTGCGCCATCGAGATGATGGCGACCGGCGCGTCGCGATATGACCTTGCGCGATTCGGCATGGAGCGTTTCTCAGCGTCCCCGCGTCAGGCCGACCTCATGATCGTCGCCGGCCGCGTCAGCCAGAAGATGGGGCCGGTGCTGCGCCAGCTCTACGACCAGATGCCCGAGCCCAAGTGGGTCATCTCGATGGGCGCCTGCGCCTCGTCGGGAGGCATGTTCAACAACTACGCGATCATTCAGGGTGTCGACAAGGTGGTTCCGGTCGATGTGTACATCCCCGGCTGCCCGCCACGCCCTGAAAGCCTGCTCGACGCACTCGTGAAGCTGCAGCGGCAGGTTGCCAACGAAAAGTCCGCATCGTGGCGAGGCTGAGCGAACGGCGATGAGTGAAGGGACGGCGACGGAGGCGGTGGGAGCGCAGGGAGAGCGCGCCCTGACGCTGCTCACCAGCGAACTTCCCGGTGCTGTGCTCAAGAGCGAATCGGCATTCGGCGAAGTGACGATCTACGTCGACGCCGACAGGCTCGTCGAGATCATGACCCTGCTCCGCGAGCATCGTGACGCGGCGTACGCCATGGCTCTGCATGTCACCGCCGTCGACTACCCCGATCGCGAACCGGCGATCCCGCGTTTTGACGTCGTGTACCAGTTGCGCTCGCTCATGCACAACGACACCTGCCGCATCGTGGTGCAGGTGACCGAAGAGAATCCCACGGTTCCGTCACTGGAAACACTGTGGGCCACGCTCGACTGGCATGAGCGCGAGACGTACGACCTCTTCGGCATCAACTTCGAGGGTCATCACGATCTGCAGCGCATCCTCCTGCCTACGGATTGGCAGGGCCATCCGCTGCGCAAGGACTACGTGTCGTTCGGTGAGCCCGTTGCCTTCACACACAACCTCGAGTGGGCGCTGCCCGCCGCCGAGCGGCCGCGCGACATGCCGGGAGGAGGCCGCTGATGGCAGCCCTTCCGCCCGTCGGCAAGCACACAGCACCGTTGGATCCGCCGCAGGCGCGCGTGCCCGGCCTGGAGAACGTCGACATCGTCCAGTTGGACGACGACACGATGGAACTCAACATGGGCCCGCAGCATCCGTCGACCCACGGAGTGCTGCGCTTGGTGCTGGACCTCGACGGCGAGGTGGTGAAGCGCTGCCGCCCCGACATCGGCTTCCTCCACACGGGTTTTGAGAAGTCCTTCGAGTCGCACACGTACCAGCAGTGCATCCCCTACACGGACCGCATGGATTACCTGGCGCCGCTGTGCAACAACCTCGCGTTCTCACTGGCAGCCGAACGGCTCCTCGGTGTTGAGGTTCCGCCGCGGGGCCAGTACCTGCGCGTCATCATGTGCGAGCTCACCCGCATCGCCAGTCACCTCCTGTGGTTCGGCACGTCGGCACTCGACATGGGTGCGACGACAGCATTCGTCTACGCCTGGCGCGAGCGCGAGAAGATCCTCGACATCAATGAACTGGTGAGCGGTGTGCGCATGCACACGTCGTTCATTCGCGTCGGTGGTCTGCTCGCCGATGTTCCCGACGAGTTCTACGCGATGGTGCAGGAGGTGCTCGCCACCTTCCCACGCATGCTCGACGAGTACGAAGTTCTCGTGACCGGCAATCCCATCTTCCGGGAGCGCACCCGCAACATCGGCGTGATCTCTGCCGCCGACGCCATCAATTACGGCATGACAGGCCCCAGCCTGCGCGGCTCCGGCGTGCCCTACGACCTGCGCAAGGCGCGGCCCTACTCGTCCTACGACCACTTCGACTTTGACGTTCCCATCGGTGAACACGGCGACGTGTACGACCGCTACCTCTGCCGCATGCAGGAGATTCGCGAGTCGCTGAAGATCGTCGACCAGGCCTACAACAACCTGCCGTCGGGTCCCGTCAACACGCCGGACCGCCGTGTGGCCATGCCGCCGCGCAATGAGATCAACACCTCGATGGAGTCGCTTATCCGCCACTTCAAGCTCTCGACCGAGGGCTTTCGGCCGCCGGCAGGGCAGGTGTACGAGGCTATCGAATCGCCGCGTGGCGAGCTCGGCTTCCACATCGTCAGCGATGGCACCAACAGGCCGTACCGCGTCAAGGTACGGGCGCCGTCATTCTCCAACCTCGCAGGCCTGCCCTTCATGGCGCGCGGTGAGCTGATTGCTGACCTCGTCGCCGTCATCGGATCGATCGACATCGTTCTGGGGGACGTCGACAGATGACACTCTCGACAACGACCAAGACCGAGATTGAGAAGCAGCGCGACCGCTACCCGCATCCGCGTTCGGCGGTGCTGCCGTCGCTGTGGGCCGTGCAGCATGAATTCGGACACCTGCCCGTCGAGGGTATGCGTGAGGTCGCCGATCTCCTCGGTCTGGCACCGTCCGAAGTGCAGGCTGTAGCGACGTTCTACTCCATGTACTTCACCAAGCCCGCAGGTGACCACTCGGTCATCGTCTGTACCAACGTGTCGTGCGCCCTTCGTGGCTCCGACGACATCGTTAGCCACATCGAGAAGTCGCTGGGTTGCGCATCCGGCGAGACCTCGGCAGACGGTGCCTTTACCTGGGAGGCAACTGTCGAGTGCCTCGGCGCCTGTGGTGGCGCACCTGCGATGCAGGTGGACCACCTCACCTACGAGAACCTGACACCCGCTGAGACCGACAGGGTGCTCGGCGTGGTTCGCAGCCGCCCCGCCGGCCATGGTCACCATGCGCCGGTGGCGGCGGCAGAAACCACAACGGAATCGGTTTCCGGCGCAACGGCGCCGGAGCTCAAAAACAAGCCGGGTCGCGGCAGCTCCAAGCGAGCTCGCGTCGACTCGGACGATCTGTAAGGTCGGGCGGCGAAATGGCGGAGCTCAAACTCCTCACCAAGGACTTCGGTAAGGACCAGATCACAACGCTGGCCGGATACGAGCGCGCCGGTGGATATCAGGGTCTGCGCGACGTCCTCACGAAATTCACACCCGAGACCTTCGTCGAGGAGGTCAAGACGTCGGGACTGCGCGGCCGCGGCGGCGCCGGATTCCCCACGGGACTGAAGTGGAGCTTCCTGCCCAAGGATGTCTTCCCGCGTTACCTCTGCTGCAACGCCGACGAGTCCGAGCCCGGTTGCTTCAAGGACCGCGAGCTCATTGACCAGAACCCTCATCAACTGATCGAGGGTCTGCTCATCGCTGCGTATGCGCTGCAGGTGACCACAGCATTCATCTACATCCGCGGCGAGTACCTGACACAGCGTCTGCTCCTCGAACAGTGTGTCGAGGAGGCCCGCGCCAAGGGCTACGTTGCCAAGGACGTTCTCGGTTCCGGATGGGGCTGCGAGATCATCGTTCACGGTGGTGCCGGCGCCTACATCTGTGGTGAGGAGACTGCCCTCATTGACTCGCTGGAGGGTCATCGCGGCCAGCCGCGACTCAAGCCACCGTTCCCCGCAATCAAGGGTCTCTACGGCAAGCCGACGGTGGTCAACAACGTCGAGACGCTTGCCAACCTGCCGCACATCGCATCGCGTGGCGGTGAATGG
>JBEPVH010000046.1:0-8788 GCA_041691115.1 bacterium
GAGCAGGACATCCTTGGCGGTGTTCAACGATCCTGCGACCTGGCCTCCCAGGTCGACGTTGACGTGGAGACCGGACTCCGCGTTCTGCACGGTGCGGGTGATGTCGTTCTGGTACTGCGGCACCTGGGCGATGAGGTCCTGCACCTCTTTGACGATCGGCTGGATGAGGAGGATTCCCAGACCCACGAGCGTCAGGATAAGAAGGATGTAGACCACGATGATGGCGGCCACTCGCGGCAGGTGCGCGCGTTCAACCATCACCACCAACGGTCTCAGGCCCTCGGCAAGGACGATGGCGACGAGAAGCAGCAGAACCGTGTCGGACACCAGTCGCAGCAACAGCACTGCGGCGATGGCGCTGAGCAGCAGGAGCCCGGCGACCACCAACGTCCGCACTGGCGTCGGCCGGACATGGATGGTTGCTGCCGTTGCCGGATGCGCAGGCTCGGCACCGGGTGCGGGCTTGCGGAACATGCGGCCGAGAGTATCAGCGGAGTACGGATCGCGCCGGGACGAAGGCGGCGTCAGTGCGACGCGGTTGCCGGGGTCCCAGAGGGGAGATGCGCGATACGGATGCCGGCGTTCACCTTGTGCCTCCGGTTGATCGACAGGATCAGCACGGTGAGCTGCTCGGTGTAGTGGGAGTACCGCAGGGCGCCTCCGGCCACACCGCGTAGACCGGGGAGGCTCTCAACCACCGCGATGGTCTGCGCCACTGCATCGTCGTCATCTCCGGTGACGACCGAATCGGCGTCAAGCGAGTGCGCCGTGTCGGCCAGGTCGGATGAGGAGACGGAATGGAGTGCCGCCGTCACCCGCGACTCGGGGAGCAGAGAGGCGATCTGCTGTGCGGCGGATCCTTCAGGGACATCGATGTGTGTCGGCCCGCTGCCCTTGACGAAGGCGACGGGAACAACGGTGCTGATGACGACCTTGCCGCGCAGCGCATCGCGCAGCGCGGGGAGCAGACCTGCAACACCGTCGTAGGGGACGGTGATGATGGCGATGGCGCATTTCTGCGCCGCATCGACATTGCTCAGTCCCGTGACCGACCCACCGTTGGCGACCTGACCGCGCACCGTGGCAGCGGATTCCTCGGCCCGTGCCGCATCACGCGACCCGATGATCACGTCGACACCCGCACCGGCAAGGCGAAGAGCCAATCCGGGACCGGATCTGCCGGTCCCGCCGATGAGTGCAATGGGCTGTTCTGGCGCTGTCATGGCGGCGGATACTCGCATATGGGCAGGGATGTCCGCCCGATGTCCGCGACCTCCTTATACGGTGTTCTCACGCTCCTTCAGCAACGCTGGAGCGCGGCACCGTGTACATCCGACCGCCGCCCGCAAGGGTTCGCGGTGACGATTGGGACGGGTCACGCGACACCCGGCCGGCATGCGCCGGCCGGGGGTCCGCGTCGAAATGTTTGTGAAGAAAACACCATGCAAAACCAGGGGTTTTCATTGTCCGTCGCGTGTCCGCGGATTGTCCGCCCTCTGTCCGTTCGATGGCAACAGACTGCCATCATGAACAGCCGCACAGACACCACACTCCCCGCCGGAGGGGTTTCTCCGGCTGTGAGATTTCACCTCAACCTCGCCGACCGAAATGAGAGCGAGGCTGTTGAGCGCTACCGCCGCCACAAGCGCCTGACGTCCGACGTCCTTGACGCCGCCCGTCGTGCCGACGCCATCATGCGGCTGGAAATCGCGCTCAAGGGATTCCCCGGCGCGCGCTTCGCCTAACAGGCGCTGCGCCCCCGGGGCACCGGTGATCCTGGCCTGACGTTCGGCGTGTCCGAGCACCTGCGGCTTACACTCGGCCGCCGTGAAGCTCCTTGAATATCAGGCCAAGCAGCAGTTTGCGACAGCAGGCATTGCCATTCCCCAGGGACGCCTGGCGCGCACCCCCGAGGAGGCAGTCGCCGCCGCTCGTGAGCTCGGCGGCATCGCCGTCAAAGCCCAGGTCCCCATTGGCGGCCGCGGCAAGGCAGGCGGCATCGCCGTGGTCGGCACCCCTGAGGAGGCGCTGACCGAGGCGACGAGGATCCTCGCCCTCTCGATCAAGGGCTATCCCGTGACCTCGGTCTGGTGTGAGAAGGCCCTGGACATCGGCCAGGAGCTCTACCTGGGCATCACCCTTGACCGTGAGCGACGCCGTCTGGCCATCATCTTCTCCGCCGCCGGTGGCATCGACATCGAGACGGTCGCCGAGGAGAATCCCGAGCGCATCGCCACCATCTGGCCGGATCCGTTCGCCGGCCCTCGCGACTTCGAGATCCGCCAGCTGGCGTTTTCGGCGCTGCGCACCGCTCCCGAGCTGCGTCCACAGGCGTCGAAGATCGCCTCCGGCTTGGTTCCGGTGGCTAAGGCTCTCTATGGCCTGGCGTCGCGGCTGGACGCGCTGACCTGTGAGATCAACCCGCTCGTCATGCTCGCCGACGGCTCGCTCATCGCCGCTGACGGCAAGCTGGAGATCGACGACAACGCCGCCTACCGTCACACCGACATAGCTGCCGAGATCGCCGCCGATTCGGCTGCCGCGGTTGCTGCGGGGCACGGCGAGGCCGGCGGCGAGGATCCGTTCGAGGCCGAGGCCGTCAAGCGTGGTCTCACCTACGTGCACCTCGACGGCTACGTCGGCTGCATCGGCAACGGCGCCGGTCTGGTGATGAACACCCTTGACCTTGTGAAGGCTCATGGCGGCGAGCCCGCCAACTTCCTCGACGTCGGCGGTGGCGCATCGGCCGAGAAGGTGCGCAACGCCCTCGACATGGTGTTGCTCGATCCCAACGTGCGCGGCATCTTCATCAACATCTTCGGCGGCATCACCCGCTGCGACGAGGTGGCGCGCGGCATCATCGCGGCGCGCGACCAGCTGAAGATCACCAAGCCCATGGTCGTTCGCATGACGGGAACCTCCGAGGCCGAGGGCCGTCGCCTGCTTCAGGAAGCGGGTATCACCCCCGGTGTGTCGGCTCCCGAGGCCGCCGCCGCCATCGTCAAGCTGACTGCGGAGGGTGCCTGATGTCGGTTCTCGTCAACTCCAAAAGCCGCGTCGTCATCCAGGGGATGACAGGCCGTGAGGGCACATTCCACACCCAGCAGATGAAGCTGTACGGCACCAACATCGTCGGCGGTGTCTCGCCCGGCAAGGGTGGCACCGTGCATGAGGGCGTCGACGTCTTCGACACCGTCGCCGACTGTGTCGCCGCCACCGGCGCCAACGTCAGCGGCATCTTCGTACCGCCGCCCTACGCCGCCGACGCCATCATGGAATCGGCGGCCGCCGGTATCCCGCTCACCGTCGCGATCACCGAGGGCATTCCTGTCCACGACATGATCCGGGCGCGCGCTGCTGTGAAAGCGGCGGGGACGCTCCTCCTCGGCCCCAACTGCCCCGGTGTCGTGACGCCGGGTGAGTGCAAGGTCGGCATCATTCCCAACCACATCAACAAGCCAGGTCCCGTCGGTGTTGTGGCGCGCAGCGGCACGCTCACCTACGAAGTCATCCAGGGACTGGGCCAGGCAGGTCTCGGACAAACAACATCCGTCGGCATCGGCGGTGATCCCGTCCTCGGCCTGTCGTTCACCGACGTTCTTGAGTTGTTCGCCACCGACGACGCCTCGCGCGCCATCGTTCTCATCGGCGAGATCGGTGGCACCGATGAAGAGGCGGCCGCCGAGTGGATCCGCAGCAGCGGATTCGACAAGCCTGTTGTCGCCTTCATCTCCGGCCGCACTGCTCCTCCGGGCAAGCGCATGGGACATGCCGGTGCCATCATCAGCGGTAACAAGGGCACTGCTCAGAGCAAGATCGATGCTCTGTCGGCTGCAGGCGCTGACATCGCCGACACCATCGAGGATGTTGTAGCCATGATCGCCAAGCATCTCGGCAAGGCTGTCGTCGCCGGCTGATTCGTCAGGCAGCCTCGCGCTGGACCGCAGTCTCGCCGCCCTCCAGGCGGTCGAGACGCAGCTTCTTGTGCAGCGCACGCATCGGTGACGGCGCCCACCAATTCCATTCGCCCAGCAGTGCCATCAGTGCCGGCACCAGCAGGGCGCGCACAATCGAGGCGTCGATGAGAACGGCGAATGCCGTGCCGATGCCCAGTTCCTTGATGAAGATGATCTGGGATGTGGCGAAGGCTCCGATGGCCACACAGAACAGCATCGCCGCCATGGTGACGATCCTGCCGGTGCGCTCCAGGCCCGTGGCAACCGCCTCGGTATTGTCGAGGCCGTGGTCGCGCGCTTCCTTGATTCGTGTCAGCAGGAACACCCCGTAGTCGGTCGACAGACCGAACGCGATGGCGAAGAGGATCACCGGCTGTGTTGATTCGAGTGCCCCTTGGCCGGTGTATCCCAGCAGGGACTCGAAGCGTCCATCCTGGAAGATGAGCACGAGAATCCCCAGAGTCGCTGACAACGACAGCAGGTTCATGATCAACGCCTTGATAGGCAGGACAACAGAGCCCGTGGCTGCAAAGAGAATGAGCAGTGTCGCCAGCGCGATGATGGCGAACGTCAGCGGCAGATGATCTTTCAGCGACAGCTGCAGGTCGGCGAACGTCGCCGTCTGACCACCCGTGATCACGGGGAATGACGTTGGTAGGGCACGCACATCTTCCAGCGCATGGACAGCGGTGGGCGACAGCGGATCGGACGACAGCACCGCATCGATCTGCCACATCCCCGCTGACAGTTCGCGCGGCGCGCCGACGCTGCGGATGCCGTTCACGCCACTGATCTGCGTCGCCAAGGTCTCAGCACCCGCCTGATCGGTCGTGGCGACAACGTTGATGGGCGACACGGAGAACGGCGGGAAGTCATTCCGCAGTGCTGTGTCCACCTGCTTGGCGGAGAACGTCGACGGCAACACCGAGGCATCGACGGAGGTGAACTGGATGCGCAGGAAGGGGACCCCCAGGATGAGAAGGATCGCGGCGGTCGCCAATGCGATGCGGACCGGGCACCGCATCACGTAATGCGCAAGGCGGTACCAGGCACCCTTGGCGTCGGCCGCAACCGGCTTCTGGCGTCGGATCGACAGCGAGTCGACGCGCGGGCCCAGCACTGCCAGCGCCGCGGGGAGAACAGTCAGCGCGACAAGCGCGGCGATGATGGTGACAAGCACCCCGCCCACACCCATCGAGTAGAGGAATCGCTCAGGGAAGACGAGCAGTGACGCAAGTGCTGCTGCAACCGTGAGCGAACTGAAGATGACGGTCCGTCCCGCGGTTGCCAGGGTGCGGCGCATTGCTGGCAGTCCCGGTCCGTCCACCGCCGACTCTTCGCGGTAGCGCGACACGATGAGCAGCGAGTAGTCGATGGCCAGGCCAAGTCCGAGGCCGGTGACGATGTTGAGAGCAAAGATGGAAAGGTCGGTGAATGCCACCGTCGTGCGCAGCGCCAGGAAGGTAATGACGATCGACAGGCCACCGACCAGCAGCGGCAGGAATGCCGCCACAGCACCGCGGAAGACAAAGATCAGCAGCACGAACAGCAGCGGGAAGGCAAGTGTTTCGGCGTGCGCCAAGTCGGCGGACACCTGCGTCTCTACCTGATGCTCGGCGACGGTGGCGCCGCCCACTGTCAGGTGGGGATTGTCCTTGAACTGTGCCTGAAGTCGTTGTGACACCTGGTATTCGGCGTCCTCGCCGATGGCATGCCAGTAGGCGACGACGTAGGTGCTGTGATGGTCGGCGGACAGCAGCCCGGCACTTTGCGGAACCGAGGGAGACCAGGCGACAACATTGCCCACGGCCGCTTCGGCCTTCAGTGTCGACACCACCTTGCCGATCTCGGCCTGAGCGTCGGCCGACGTGGTGACGTCGGCATTGGGGCGGATGAGAACGATGAGGCCGCGGTTGTCCAACTGCGTGGCAGCAGCGATGTTGTCGCGCGCGACAGTCGACTGCGAGCCGGGATCCTCGAACCCGCCGCCTTTCAGTTTGTCGGCAACGGGGCCGCCAACGACACCGGAGAACGCGCCGATGAACAGCGACGCAATGAGAACCCAGCCGCCGCGGCGGATCGCGAGATTTGCAAGACGACCGAGCATCTCGTTACTCCTGCGTGGTGCCGCGAAGCGGCGAGAAGCTGATAACTGCACCTTCGGGACACATCTGGCGTGCCATGGATTCGGCGTCGTCGATGAGAGCGGGCAGGTCGATGGCGGCAGCGACGTTGAGCAACATGCCGACGGCAAGAAAGCCACCGACGCGCTCGGATGTCGCCCCTGGCAACGACAGCAGGGAGTCCCGCAACTCGGCGAAGCGAGTGCGGCACAGCGCCTGGACCTCGGGGTCGCCGCAGGCTGCGTATGACTGCATCTGCAGCATCAACTCGTCGCGGTCGGCGAGCATGCTGACGTAGGCCTTGCCCATTCGCTCGAACGGGTCGGCACCATCTGCGATGGCCGAGACGGCCTCAGCCGTGAACAAGGCGTGGATCCTGTCGAAGCCCCGAGTGACCGCCTCCATGAAGAGCGCGTGCTTGGAGCCGAAGAGGCGGAACACATACGGCTGGGAGACGTCGGCCCGGCCGGCGATGGCGTCGGCCGAGGTGCCGTAGAGGCCTGCCTTGGCGAACTCGGTCACGGCAGCGTCGAGGACTTCCTCGCGGCTTTGAGAGGCGGCTCGCCGGGTGCGTACAGGTCCCATGGGAGGATAGTAAGTAAGTAATTACTTACAAGTCAACCCTGGGCTGTTTCAGGCCGGGACGGGATCCGCTATGAAGTCCAGAATCTCGCCCCACGCAGCGGTGCAGGCCTCGGCCCACTCCGTGAAATGGCGGTCGAAGAAGGAGTGCGGAGCACCGTCGAAGATCGTCATCTTGTGCGGGACGCCCGCCTCGGTGAGTTCCTCGTCAAAGGCCATGAACTCGGAGAGCGGCGTCATGTCCGCGCCTGCCACGAGCAGCAGCAGCGGGGCCTTCATGTCGGGAATCGCAGGCCGCACGCGCTCGGGGATGCCATAGAACCCGACGCAGCCCGTGATGCCGCTCAACGGCCGCGCAGACTGGCGCCACGAGTTGCCACCACCGAAGCAGAAGCCCACGGACACAACAGCATTGAGGGGACCGTCGGCTGCTTCACGAAGCGCACTAACGGCCACCTGGGCATCGGCATCGACGTTATCCGGCTTGACGTTGGCCATCTCCGCCTTCCAGTCGAAGTCATCGCCGCGGACTCCGGTTCCCTGGGTCCTGCCGAAGTAGTCGAACGCAATGGCGTGATGCCCCGCGGCGGCGAACTGGCGCACCAGGTCGCGGTAGAAGTTGTGCAGGCCGCGCACGTCGGGAAAGATCACGACGCCTGTCGACGAGGGCTGAGACGGGTGCGCGATGAAGGCGCTGAAGGACGTGCCATCGGTTGCCGTGAGTACCAATTCACGGGATTCACCGGGCTCTCCGCCCGTGGGCGGAAACGGGGGCAGGGCGTCGTCAGAGAAGCACATGGGCCGGACCCTACTCGGTCGTCGCCCGCGGGCGCGCGCGGGGGGCTCTTGGCCACAATGCAGCGCCATGGACTTCGAACTCTCCTCCGAGCAGCGCGGCATCCGCGACACCGTCCGCGATTTCGCCCGGGGTGAGATCGCGCCTCGCGCCGCCTATTACGACGAGAAGGGGGAGTTCCCCTACGACGTCGTCAAGGGCATGGCCAAATTGGGCCTGTTCGCGCTGCCGTTCGCCGAGTCCGTCGGCGGTGCCGGCGGCGACTTCCTCTCCTACGCCCTGGCGATGGAGGAGATCGCTCGCGCCGACGCCGCCTGCGCCATCACGCTCGAGGCAGCCGTGTCGCTGGGCATAGCACCGTTCGTCGAGTTCGGCACGCCAGAGCAGCGTGACAAGTGGCTGCCGCCGCTTCTCGCCGGCGAGAAGCTGTGGGCCTTCGGACTCACCGAGCCGGACGCGGGTTCCGACGCGGGTGGCACCAAGTCGCGCGCCGTGAAGACGGGCGACGACTGGGTCATCAACGGCCGCAAGGTGTTCATCACCAATGCCGGTACCGACATCTCCGCAGGCGTCACCATGACGGCGCTCACAGGGCCTGTGGGCAGCCGCCAGATCAGCTGCTTCGCCGTCCCGATGGGCACTCCGGGCTACACCCAGGCACCCAAGTACCGCAAGCTCGGCTGGCACGCATCGGACACACGCGAGTTGATGTTCGACGATGTGCACGTCCCCGCCGACCACATGGTCGGCAATGACGGCGAAGGTTACCGCCAATTCCTGCAGATACTCGAAGGCGGCCGCGTCGCCATCGCCGCTCTGTCCGTCGGCGTTGCCCAGGCCTGTCTCGACGCGAGCTTGGAATACTCGGCGCAGCGCCATCAGTTCGGCGCCTCCATCGCCACGTTCCAGGCAACGCAATTCAAGCTCGCCGACATGGCGACGCAGATCGAGATGGCGCGTCTGCTCACCCACAAGGCCGCATGGCTCATCGACAACGGCACCGGCGCCGGTGTCTACGCGTGCATGGCCAAGCTGCACGCCTCAGAGGTCGCCACCGCCTGCGCCAACCAGGCAGTGCAGATCCACGGCGGCTACGGCTTCATGGAAGAGTCGCCGGTCGCCCGCTATTACCGCGACGTCAAGGTCAACGAGATTGGCGAAGGCACCAGCGAGGTGCAGCGCATCCTCATCGCCCGCCACATCCTCAAGGGATTCGAAGTGCTCGAGGGCAAGACGGCCTAGCTGGCACCGGCTGGGGAGGTGGCATACCATCGCGGCGATGGGCTATTCCCCGCCGCCCAAGGACGGTTACTGGACTACCCGCCACCTGG
>JBEPVH010000047.1:0-8784 GCA_041691115.1 bacterium
CGCGCGCCATCGCCAGAGCGTCTGCCGAAATGTCAGTTGCCACGACGTTGACGTCGCTCAACTCAGCAGCAAGCGTCAGGGCGATGCAGCCGGAACCGGTGCCGATATCAACGATGCGGCGTGATCCATGCGAGCGCGCCCACTCCAGGACCGACTCGATGAGCGTTTCGGTGTCGGGCCGGGGAATGAGGACGGCGGGAGACACCATGAAGGGCCGGCCGTAGAACTCGCGTGCACCCGTGATGTAGGCCACAGGTTCGCCACCGCCACGGCGCCGGATGAGATCGCGCACGGAGGTGAGTTCGGTCTCGTCAAGTGGCCTGTCGTACTGCAGATAGAGGTCGAGCCGCGCCAAACCAAGAGCGTGAGCAGCAAGGATTTCGGCATCGAGGCGTGGACTGTCGCTGCCGTGATCTGCCAGGTACGTCGCCGACAACTTGACGACGTCGATGAGGGTGCGCGCGCTCACGCCGTTCCCGACTCCTCGAGAAGGCGACGCGCCTGATCCTCCTGCTGCAGGGGTACGACGAGCAGGTCGAGGTCGCCGTCCATCACCTTCTGCAACTGATGGATCGTGAGGTCAATGCGATGGTCGGTGATGCGCGACTGAGGGTAGTTATAGGTGCGCACCTTCTCGCTCCTGTCGCCACTCTTGACCATGGAACGCCGCGTCTCCGACACCTCTTTCTGACGCTCGGCCTCGGCCAGGTCATAGAGGCGGGCGCGCAGCACCTTCAGCGCTTTAGCGCGGTTCTTGTGCTGTGATTTCTCGTCCTGACAGGTGACAACAAGCCCCGTCGGCAAGTGCGTGATGCGAACTGCGGAGTCCGTGGTGTTGACGCTCTGACCACCGGGGCCGGTGCTGCGGTAGACGTCGATCTTGAGTTCCTGCTCATTGATCTCCACCTCGACCTCGTCCGCCTCGGGCATGACGACCACTGTCGCTGTCGACGTGTGGATTCGGCCCTGCGATTCCGTCTCGGGTACGCGTTGCACACGCTGCACTCCCGACTCGAACTTCAGCCGTGAGTAGGCGCCGTGACCGTGGACTTCGAACACGACTTCCTTGAACCCGCGCGTGCCGGACTCGGATGTGTTGAGGATGTCCACTGACCAACGCTGCGCTTCGGCGTACCGCGTGTACATGCGGAAGAGATCGGCAGCCCAGATGGCTGCCTCGTCACCACCGACGCCGCCGCGAATCTCGACGATGACGTTGCGTTCGTCATTGGGGTCCGACGGCAGCAGGAGCTTGCGCAGTTCCTCATGCGCATCGGCTTCTGCCTGGCGTTGCGCGGCAGCATCCTCGGAGGCATAGGCGACCAGTTCGGGATCGCTTTCGCTGCGCGCCATCTGCTCGGCGTCGGTGGCAGCCTTCTGTGCGGCGCGCCAGCGTCGTCCGGTTTCCACCACCTCGCGCAGCGCCGACTGCTCCTGAGAAAGGTGCTGCACGCGCTCACGATCCTGGTACGCATCGGGATCGGCGAGTGCAGCCTCCAACTGGGCATAGCGTGTCTCGAGTTCGGCGAGACGCCCCTCCAGCCCGGCCATCAGATCACCAGCGGATCATGTTGTTCGCCGACCCTGCCACCCAAGCCGCGCGCCGAGTCGAGCGCCGCTATCGACACCTCGATCATGCGGTCGTCGGGCACCCGGGTCGAGAGACGCTGCGTGGCCAAGATGGGGACAAGAAGGATGCGGCCCACGAGCGTGTGGCGGATCTTGGCGAGCGCGCGAATCCCTTCGTAGGCGATGGCTGCCACCAGCGGCACCAGCACGATCTGCAGAGGAATGCGCACAAGGGTAGGGAACACTGCCAGCGGCAGGAACACGATGACGCAGACAAGCGCCACAACGACGAGGAAACCGGTGCCACACCGCGGGTGCAGGCGGCTCGAGGCGCGAACATGCTCGAGGTCGACAGGCTCTTCCGCCTCAAGGCAGTTGATGGCCATGTGTTCAGCGCCGTGGTATGCGAAGAGGCGCTTGATCTGGCGCATCTGGCCGATGAGCAGGAGATATCCAAGGATGATTCCGGCGCGCGCCGCGCCCTCCACCAGTACCGTTTGAAACGACACGTTGGTGGGCTTGCTGGCCAGCGACGTTCCCGGGTGGGTGAGGATGCCGATGGCCGCGGGACCACCGATGAAGAGCAGGAGCGCGAAGCCGATCGAGAAGGCAATCGTGATCCGCATCGCGCGTGGCGAGAGTTCAACGTCCTCACCCAACTGGATGTTGGCGGACCACTGAATGGCCGACATTCCCAGGTGCAACATCTCGACAAGGCCGGCGACGCCACGGAATAGCGGCAGACGCCAGAGCTTGGACGTGTACACACGGGAGCGCAATTCCTCGCGCTTGATGACGATCTCACCCTGAGGGTTGCGCGCCGCGACTGCGTAGTGGTGCGGCCCGCGCATCAGCACACCTTCGATGACAGCCTGGCCACCGTAGAAGAAGGTGGTCGGAGGCGCACCGACAGCAGAAACCGCCACGGTGCGCAGGTAGTCGCCGAACGATGGACGCCGGGCCATTCCAGGATCATCCCTCACGGACGGCGCGAGCGCCCTCACTGGGATGCCGCCTAGGAGGAGGCCTTGGCCGCTTTCTCCGCCTCGGCTGCCTTCAACTGCGCGGCGCGCTCGATGCGGCGCCGATGGCGCTCCACCTGGCCGCCGGTGTCGATGATGCGCTGCGTGCCAGTGAAGAACGGATGGCAGACGGCGCAGACCTCGGTCTTGAGCTCGGTCTGGGTCGACCCGGTGACGAACGAATTGCCACACAGGCAGGTGACCTGGGTGTCGTGGTGGTAGGCGGGATGCAGATCGGCTTTCATGGCAGACTCAAATTCACGGGTGCGACGTAACGAGCATAGCACTTGCCCTGATTCGACCGAATCGCTCCAAGCGATCCGACCCCCTCTCGCGGCGGTAGGATCGCCTGCTGTGAATGGGCTTGAGGGACCTGGCGCTCCGGGTGTGACCCGGCCTCCCGTGAGACTGGGGCCGGCCACGTTCAGGGCCGACGTCCTCAGCATGGACTTCAAGGGCCAGGACGCCTTCCTGGTAGAGGACGGGTTCGCCGGGATCGCCGACGGCTCGACGCCGCTGGATCCTGCGCGGGGCGCTGTCGTCGCTGCTTTTGCGCGCTCCGCCCTGCGGGCGCTGCGCAGCCGCCGCACACAACAGCCCGCGCAGCAGTTCGTCGCCGCCATCACCGAGGTATCGCGCGGCCTGACGGCGGTGTCCTCCCCCACTGCCGCCATCGGGCTGGTCCAGGTGCGCGGCGCCGACCTCGAGGCGGTCGTTCTCGCTGACGTGACGGTGGTCATCCGCCAGCGCGGCGGCGTCATCACCGTGCTCCAGGACGACCGTGTCGGTATCGTCGACAAGCGTTCTGCCGACCTGATCAAAGCCATCCTCGACGCCGGCGGCACTCAAGAAGAGGCGCGCGCTGCCTTTACCCCGGTTCTGGCAGCGCAGCACGCCACGCTGCGCAACAAGCCCGGCGGCTATTGGGTTTTCGGGGCCGAGACGGCGGCGGCAGGGGAGATCGCCTCGATCCGCGTCGCCCTCGACACCGTGGAATCGATCCTCATCTGTTCGGATGGTTTCTACCGTCTCTGCGACACGTTCGGCTTCGCCGCGGATCCGGCTGCACTGCTGGCCGCCTGTGAGAACCACGGACTTGCAGGCCTGGGCGGCGCCTTGCGCATCGCCGAACTGGCACCGGGCAACCTGGCGGCGCATCCGCGACCGGCACGCCACGACGACGCCACCGCAGTCCTGCTGCGGCGCTGAGACGTCGAAGGCCTCATGATGCGCCCTGAAATCCACCCGATCCAGGAGCCAGATTGACGTGATTTTCGGCACCATCACGCGTCGCCTCGGTAGCGCCATCGCCCTCACCACGATCGGCGTTGCTGCCACCGCCTGCAACGTCCCCGGCACGGCCAGCCCGACGCCGGCGACGCTAGCGCTTCCCGCCTTCACTGTCACCGTGCCCGGTGGCTGGAACGACAAGACATCGGACGCCACCGAGACCGGCAAGCTTCATGTCACGCCGCCCTCGGTGGTTGTGATGCTCGTCAAGACGACGGCACCCGGCAGTTTCCAGGCCAACGTCAATGATGTGATCCCGCAGATGAACTGCGCCACCGTCGAACCGACAGTGGCGGCCACTGACCTGAAGGATTACTTCACCAACTACGGCACCGGGACCTCGAACTTCAGCGCCGTCACCCCGATCACTGTCGACGGTGAATCGGGCCTTACCGTCACCTACGACACCGACATCCAGGGAACGCCGGGACGGACCCGGGACATCGTGGTCAACCACAAGGGCGTGACCTACGACTTCGCCTACACGACGTCGGTCGCCTCGTTTGATGCCCAGCTCGGTGACTTCAATTCAACGATCGCATCTCTGAAGTGGAAGGCCTGACCCTCCACTGAAAACGCCGGGGGTCCGGCGCCGCCCTCAGGCGACGTCGGGCCCCTGATCGCGAACCTTCTCAACGTGGGTCAGCGCATCGCGGAGCGATTCGATCCACTCCGCCTGGTGCTTGCCCACCAGACGCACGGTCCAGGCAAGGGCCTCGCTGCGGCTGCGGGCCACGCCGGCATCGATAAGGGTGTCGAGCACAGCACGGTCCTCAAGGCGGAGCCGCGTCATGACGGGAACACCCAGCGTGGTGAAGAGCTCGCGCACTCCGCCGCATTCGGCACCCCACGAGATCTTGTGTCCGAAGAGGCGTTCGGCCTCACGTGCGACACCGATGCGGGCAGCGCGGGTTTCGCCGCGAAAGCGCGCGATCCGGGCTGAGCGGGCGGCCGCACGGGCCGCGTCAGAGGCGTCGGCAGCAAGCTCGACGTCAGGGATGGGACCGACGATTTGGATCTCATCACGGTCGCCGATGATCTCGGCAGGGCCGCTGTAGAGGCCGTCGGGGAGACGTCCGGCAAACCAGCCGGCAAGTTCATCTCCGACCGAGGCCGGAGGGGTCGTGGAGCTGTCGTTCTTAGCCATGATTACATGATTACACGAAAGCCAGATATCAAACAATCACAAACTTGGCACGAAAACCGGGGTGATTGTCCGTGTTGTGTCCGTGTTCGATCCCTAACGTTCGAACGCTACGCACCCGGCAGAAATTCAATTCATCAGACGCCAAGAGGGGACGGGTCAATGGACAAGCGCATGAGAATGATCGAGGGCCTCGACGACGAAGAGGCTCAGCCTTTGCCCGTGCGGAGCGTCGGCGTCATCGACACCGATCCGAAGGGTAATTCGTTCCAGACAGACCTCGATTCGTGGCTCTTCCGCCGCCGGGTCGTGCGGCTCTACGTCGATGTCAACGAGATGTCGATGGCCGACCTCCAGGCCAAGCTCCAGTACCTTGAGGCCGCCGCGATTGCCGCTGGCAAGCCCGAGGATCCCATTCACCTGTACATCAACTCGCCCGGCGGTTCGGTGATCCAGGCCCTCTCGGCCTACGACACCATCTCCGGTCTCACCTGCCCCGTCTACACCTACTGCAACGGCTACGCCGCGTCGGCGGGTTCGCTGCTCTTCATGGCCGGTGATGAGGGCCATCGCTACATCCTGCCGAACGCCAAGGTCATGCTCCACGAGCTGTCCGGTGGTACCCGCGGCAAGCTGACGGCGATGAACCAGGACAACATCCTGTCGAATCACCTCGAGGAGAACCTCGAGAACATCTACGCGCATCACACCGGCCGCCCCGTTCGCGAGATTCGCTCGTGGCTGCGCAACGGTGACCGCTGGCTGACCGCCGCTGATGCCGTGGCTCACAATCTCGCTGATCACATCGTTGACAAGAACCGTGCCAACGGCCCCATGAAGGGTCTGACCAAGCAGGTTCGTCTCGAGCCCACCGTCAAGCGCACGGCGACGCGTCGTGTCAAGGCTGGTTCGAAGGAAGTCACGGGCGGCAAGATTGCTCTGCCGGCACCCGATCATCTGCCCAAGCCGGGCAGCACTCCAGAAAATAACGGTCCGGAACTCGGCTGAGTTCCCGGCGTCCCGGGAGGGAAGGGGGAATGGGCGTCCCGTCGAAAGACGGGGCGCCCGCATTCGTTAAGGAGCTTTTGACCAATGGCTGACATCCCGCCGCCGCCTGCGCCCAACGCACCCATGCCGGGCACGCCCACGTCCAACACGGGACGCAACGCGCTGCTCGGCCTTGTCGCCGCACTGCTCCTGGTTGTGATCGGACTGGGCGGTTACATGCTCGGCCACAACAGCTCCCCCACCGCCATCAACAGCCCGACTGCTTCGGCGACCGCATCGCCCACAGCGACGGCGACTCCGACTGCGACCGCCACTGCTGCGCCCACCGCCGCCCCCACCGCTGCTCCGCCCGCCGGACATGCGGGCCTCACCAATGCGTCGTATGCCGGCTGCCCTGCAATGGCTGCGGGCCAGCACACGATCGCACCGCTGAGCGGCCCTGCACCGAACCCGCACAACGAGTGGTATGGCTGCGGCGACGTGGTGACGCCCGCGGACTATCCCGGATTCACCGGACCCAACTGGTCAGTGAGGTTCGGTGTGTCGTGCCCCAACTCGGACGCCACCGGCGGCGCTCCTGGAACCGACATCGGCATGACCATCGAGAGCTGGACGTATGCAGGCGGTGGAACACCCATCCACAACGCCGCCAACGATGTTGACGTGGCATTGCCATGGGCCGATGACGGTGGCGCGCTCGTCACCGATCCCGGTGACTACCGCCTGCGCATGCACCTCAAGAATGGTGCTGCCGGCGACGCGCACTGCCGCTGGCACGTTAGGGCCTTCCCCACTTCGCCGTAGGCTCTACCTGACTTCAAGCCCGCTTGCGGCGGGACCACTGGAGATCGGCGAGGACACCGCGCATGTCCTCACGCATAGGGGCGAGCATCTCGTCGACCTCCGCCTCGTCATATCGCGCCAATGCCGGACGAGACTCCGCTTCGCGAAGTGGCGCCAGCGGGTCGTCCTCAGCCCGCCATGCCAGTCCCGCCTCGAGAGCCTCAATCGTGGCGGCGTTGAGTTCGACGTTCCGCTCGCGCGCCAAGTCACCAAGGCGATCGAGCAGGCTTCGCGGCAATCGCAGGGTCACCTCGTCCGAAAGTTCGTCGAGACTCATTCCACTATCGTCCCACGCTTTCGGCCCAGAATCCACGACGTATGGCGATACGTATGGCGTGGCGTATGATGGCCGTGTGAAGCGCACCACGGTTTACCTCACGGCGGACCTCAAGGCCGCGCTGGCTCGACGAGCGCGCGACCTTGGGCGTTCCGAAGCTGAACTCATCCGTGAGGGAATAGCCCTCGTGGTGGAAGATGCCGCCGCACCGCCCCGGCCTCGAACGCCGCTCTTCGACTCCGGCCTGCCCGGCGTGGCAGCCGACCTCGAGACGGCAATGGATGGATTTGGCGCGCAGTGACTCTGATTGTCGATACATCGGGCTTGCTCGCGGCGTTGGACGCCTCGGAGCCACAGCATGCTGCGTGCGTTCGCGCGCTCACACGCGAGGACGGTCCATTCGTGCTCTCGCCGTTCGTGATGGCGGAACTTGATTACATGCTGAGTGTTCGAGCATCGCATGAGGCCCAGCTCGCGCTGCTTGCGGAGGTGGGGCGCGGTGCGTATCTTCTGGCCCCATTTAATGAGAAAGACGTCGATGCAGCGTCAGATGTCATGAAGAGGCATCAAGGGATCGGTCTCGCCGACGCTGCGGCCGTCGTCCTTGCAGGCCGCCACAGAACTAACGCAATCCTTACGCTCGACGAGCGCCACTTCCGCACTCTCCGCACGCCATCCGGTCAGCGATTCACATTGCTGCCGGCAGACCTCTGATCAACCCTCAGGGCTGCGGCGGGCGGACAATGCCGTCCGCCTAGAGGATCTTCTCGCCGTCCTCGGGGCGCAGCGCCACGTGGTGCTTGGTGTAGATCTCGCGGATGGTGCCGCTCTGGGCGCGCATCACCAGCGAATGGGTCTCGGCCCACCAGTTGTGGTAGAGCACGCCCTTGAGCAAACCGCCGCCGGTGACACCGGTGACGGCCACCGAAATCTCTTTACCGGGAACGAGTTGTTCCATGCTCCACGCGGTGTCAGGGTCGAATCCGGCACCGCGGATGGCTGCCGCCTCGTCCTCATGGCGTACCCAAGGACGGCATTGCAGTTCACCGCCGAGACAGCGAATCGCGCAGGCGGCGAGAACAGCTTCGGTGGTACCACCGGAGCCGATCATGACGTCGACGCCCGACGCCGGCCACGCGGCCATCATGGCGGCACCGATGTCGCCGTCGGAGATGAGGGCGACGCGCACGCCCAACTCACGGATGCGCTCCAGCAATGTCTGGTGGCGCGGCCTGTCGAGCATGACGACTGTCAGGTCGGGCACCTGCACGTTCATGGCAAACGCGATGCGCCGCAGGTTGTTCTCGGGTGTATCGGTGATGTCGATCGAGCCGCGGGCCTCGGGACCGACGGCGATCTTGTGCATGTAGGCAACGGGCGGCGGCGTCAGGATGCCGCCGGGCTCGGCCGATGCGGCGATGGAGAGCGCCTGGCTCAGTCCCCGTGAGACGAGGGACACGCCGTCCACCGGCATGACCGCCAGATCGACTCGGTCGCGGCCGGAGCCGATGCGGCGGCCGGGAACGAGGTTGTGATTGGGACCGTCGGGACCGATGATGATCTCGCCGTCGAACGGCATCCCCTGGAGGCCCTCTTCGAGAGCGGCCTGGGCCTGTCTCTTATACACAACT
>JBEPVH010000048.1:0-8797 GCA_041691115.1 bacterium
CTCCCTGGCCGGGCGTATTTGTCCGCCTACCTTAGGGCTGCCGACGCGGTCCCGTGAGTTCCGGGATTAGCCGATGCCTTCCACGTGTGAGCGCAGCTTCCGGACCGCACCGTCACCGATGGCGTAGCCGCCGGTGGTGGCAACGAGAGCCAGGGCGTCGAAGCCCGGGTTGCCGAAGCCGTAGCCCAAGGCTAGACTGCCGACGGCGTAGACGCCGACGACGAGGGGCGAGCGACTTGCGATCCGCTTCAGCAGACTGGTGCTGGGTGGCGCGTCTGTGATCGTCTCTCGGGCCATGATGGTCCTCCCGCCAGGGGTGGCCGGCAACGCAGCCAGCATGGCCTTGATGCACCAATAACTTCCAGCCCGTCACACGCCCGGAAGACCCCTGTTCACTGTCCGTGGCATGTCCGTTCCGCAGTCTCAGATTGGCGGAGTCGCCTCCCTCTACTAGGGAACCCGTCAAATGCAGCATCTCCACGTCACGGACGTGAACGAGCAGGGATCCTTCGCGGTGAACACCTTCGACCGCGCCATGAAGGGTGTCGACAGACCCATCGTGCAGTTGCCGCACGTCATCCATCTGCGTAACGGCAAGCCGTCTGCGGGAGTGCTGACAGGCAAGACCCAGAAGTTGGGCGGCCGAACCCGAGTAGAGGTCATGGAGCCGGCGCGCGGACCCAACGGTCCTTACGTACGCAACATCACTGTTGATGCGGAGTCGGTGTATCCCAACTCACGGCCCTCGTCTGAACAGCGCGCATTCCTGACGGCGCTAGCTCAGTACCGCTACAACCCCAACGACTACTACTGGGCAGCTGCCAACGATGCGTTGCTGAACTGGACTGTTGCCACCGAAGAGCGGCCGGTGAGCCGCCACGACATCCACAGGTCCGACACGCCGTAGTTAGCGTTTGGCGTGGGCAGTCTTCTTCGCAGGCTTCGCTGCGGGCTTTGTGCGGGGCTTACTTTGGTCTGGTGCCGAGAGTGCTCCCCGAGCCCATTCCGCGAGCAGGTTCTGCATGACGAGGGACAAAGTCAGACCCTCATCTTTAGCGCGAGCCTTTGCCCGTGCGTGGAGGTCGGCGGGAACGCGAAACGCCAGCCGCGGCGACTCGCCTCTGCCCCCGCCCCCGGCGGGACGCCCGGGAGTCAGGAATCGGCCGGATCTGACGTCGAACCGACGTGCACTCGAGAGGTCAGGGCCCGCCTCGGCCTCAGCGAGAGCCGCCGCGATCATCTCCTCGGTCAAGACCTGCCCGCCGTTGAACGTCACGGGACGGCCATTGTTCATCACGGGATGGTCCGCCATGGAAATGCCTCCTCGTAGTGGTGACGGTATTTGCGCCGGAGACGCATTGCGTGGATCACCCGTCGCTCGTCACCGGATTCAACCGAGAACACTTCCAATGCAACACCTCGCGCATCGTCGCCGAAAAACCAATTGCGAACTGGACCTTCAGTTCCGTCGGGCGGTGACCCGACGAACGGAAGTCCGCAATGGCTGATGACGTAGCGAATCTGTTCATCGGTAATTCCGTGCTTGCGTGCTGACGGCAGGATGAGGATGGTCATGCCAGCCACACCTAACTGTGTGACAGTTTACGCCTGCACCCTCAGCGCTGTCGAGATGAGCGTGAAACGGCGTGGCGACAGGTGTCCGTCGGCGCGTCGATAAGGCTGCTATCAGGCGTCGCAACGCGGCTGTTCGGGTTCGGTGGCCGTACCATCCCGGGAGTGAGCCTTTTCGAGCGCAAGCCGCCGGATCCACGGATCGTCGCCGACCCGACGCGGCTGCCCCCGGGCCAGGTGCTGACCCAGAAGTGGCCGGTGCTGCATCACGGGTCGGTGCCGACATATGACCTGGGGAAGTGGCGGCTTTCCATTGGCGGCGAAGTGGAGCGCCCCGAGGTCTTCTGGCACTCCGAGTTCGTGGCCTTGCCCACGGTCGACATCACCATCGACATTCACTGTGTGACCACATGGTCCCGGCTCGATAACCGCTTCACCGGGGTGTCGATGCCCTGGCTCATGGAGCGGGTAGGGGTGCGGGACAGCGTTGCGTTCGTGGTGTTCCGCTGCGCCTCAGGCTTCACCACCTCGATCCCCCGCGCCGTGGCGGAGAGCCCTGAGTGTGCTCTGGTGTGGAAGCACGACGGCGAGAATCTGGCGCCCGAACACGGCTGGCCGCTACGGGCCCTGGTGCCCCGCAAGTACTTCTGGAAATCGGCCAAATGGCTCGAGGCGGTGGAGTTCGTCACCGAGGACCAACTGGGCTTCTGGGAACGCAACGGGTACAACAACTCTGCCGACCCCTGGCTCGAGGAGCGTTACTGGTAGTCCGGCTCGCTTGAGCGATCTGGCAGTGGGGTATGATGAGATCGTCAACGGTGCGAACGCGCCGTGAATACGAATCTTTGAGGACCCGCGAAGGATGATCACCGTCTCCGACACCGCTCTTGGCCACCTCCAGGGCCTCGTCACCGAGCAGACGACTCCCGTCGGCCTTCGCGTCTTCGTCCAGCCCGGCGGCTGCACCGGCTTCTCCTACGGCATGGGTCTCGATGAGAACCCGCCCAAGTCGGATGACCAGGTCCTCGATGTCTCGGGCATCAAGGTCTACGTGGACGCCTTCTCGGCCAAGTACCTCGACGGCGCTGAGATCGATTTCACCGATGAGCTCATGGGTGGTGGTTTCACCATTCACAACCCCAACGCGGTCAAGACCTGCGGTTGCGGTTCGTCGTTCCAGACGGCCGACGGCGCCGGCGAGGCCAAGTCCTGCCACTGAGCGGGGCTGTGGGGAGCACGGTTCGGGTCCTCTGTTTCGGACCTATGCGTGATGCTGTCGGCGTGCGCGAGTTGACGCTTGAGGTCGGCGACGGTTCCGTCGAAGGCCTGTGGCAGCGGCTTGTTGCGACGGCTCCCGATGCCGCGGGCGTTCGCACGGGCCTGCGCGTCGCCATCAACCGGGCCTACGCGCCGTGGGATTCGGTCGTGGTGTCTTCTGACGAGGTGGCGTTCATCGCCCCAGTTGCGGGCGGGTGAGCGAGACAGTCTTCTGCTCGATCGGCGCCGATCCCTTGGACGCCGCGGCGGTTGAGGCTCTGGTTCGAGGTCCCGGTGATGGCGGCGTCTGCACGTTCACGGGCTCGGTTCGCAACGCCACCGCCGGCACACCCGTCACTCATCTTGAGTACGAGGCGTATCCAGAGATGGCCGAGCTTGAGATGCACAAGATCGGCGACGCCGTCCTTGCCCGCACCGGTGCGCGGGCCCTCGCCATGGCGCACCGCATCGGACGGCTTGAGGTAGGCGAGATCACCGTCGTGGTCTCCGCCGCCGCGGCTCACCGCGACGCGGCCTTCGCCGCCTGCCGCGAGGCCATCGACACACTCAAGGCCGAGGTACCGATCTGGAAGAAAGAGATCGGACCCAACGGCGACGTCTGGGTCGACGAGACGGCGAGGAAACCGAGCAACTCGTGATTCCGCTCAAGGGCTGGATGTGGTGGGTCTACGTCGCTCTGGTGGTTGCGTTCGTTGTCTTCGTGGGATTTGTCGTCACGGGCCACATCGAACTGCTGCCCTGGCTCCGCAAAGACTGACTTGTTGGATCTTGTCTATCCCAGCGCGGGTGAGGGGCCATCGAGCTCTGCCGAGATGGCGGTGCGAATCGCGGCACGCTGCTCCCACCACGGGAAGTGCGCAGCACCGGGAATGATCCGCATGTCGTGGCGCGCCATTTCGGGAGCCGCTGCGGGACGCACGGGGTCGGCATCGCCGTAGATGAGGGTCAGCCTCTGTGCCTGGTCCAAGAGCGCGAGGATCTCGTGTGTTTGCGGCCGGTCCTGCATGAATGCATTGAAGGCGGCAAAGTTGGCGCCACGGATCATTCCCTGCATGTAGTCGCGGGTCTGCGCATCCGGCTTCACGAAACAGAGGTTCTGATCCGGTGGGCTGCTGAAGTCGAGTGGCATCGAGCAGAGGACGATGGCGCCGGTGTGTCGTGGAAATCGCGCCGCATACGCCAGGGCGACGAATGCACCGTGCGAATGGCCGAAGAGATCGATCTTCTCGAGACCCAGGTGTAGGCGCAATTCGTCGATGGCCGCCAGTGCGGCGTCGAGGGAATAGCCCTGTGATGTGGCGGGCTTGGTGGAGAGGCCACTGCCCGGGAGGTCAACGACGATGAGTTGGCGGGTTGTCCCGACACCGGCGACATCACCGAGATAATCGCCCCCGAATCCAGGTCCGCCGGGTATGCAGAACAGCGGTGTTCCTGCGCCCGAGACGCGATACGCGAGCGTTGATCCGCCTGCAACAGGCATGACCTCACGGCGGTCGGCGGGTGGTGGCATCAGGTGAGTTCGCGAGTAGTGGGTATGGGCACGGCTGTGGCGAACACCTCGAGGCGCGGACCCCTCTGTGTATCCGGCAATTGACGGATCGATGTCACCGCGAATCCCGCGGCGGCGAGCAGTGCTGTTAGTTCACTGCGTTCGTACGGCGCGACGTAGCTTCGATGTCCCGACGGGTCCGTGCGCCAGTACTCGCCGCTGCCCTCCTTGACGACGATACCCAGCGTCGCACCCTCGCGGACCACACGGCGAACCTCGGCGAGTGCCGCCGGTGCGTCGGCCTTGGGGATGTGGACGAGGCTTCCGGCGATCCATGCCGCGTCGGCGGAAGCCGACGGCAGAGGAATGCGACGGATATCGCCCGTGATGACAGGACCATGGCCGGTGGTATTGGCGATACCGACGAAGCGCTCAGATGGTTCGATGCCCAGCACGACGTGGCCTGCGTTGCGGAACTCCGCCACGTCGCGGCCAGGACCGGCACCGATGTCCACGATGAACGAGTTAGCGGGCACCCGGCGCAGGAACGATGCACGTGTCGGTGCCAGGATTGTTGGGTTGAGGTACTGCCGCGCCAGAAGGTCGGCGTTTGCGTCGTAGTTCGCCGTTGTCTCCGTCTGCGGATCGCCGTCGCCTGTACGCGCCGGGTCCGGGGCTGGCTGCCCGGGCAGATCACCAGCACCGATGCGGCGACCGCGTTCGGCAGGATCGCGCGGTGGCGTATCGCCGGGATGCTCGTTCATTCGCTGAGTTGCGGTGGCGAGTGGGCGCGAACGACACGCTTCCATCCGGCGGCACCGATGTGCGTGATGACGCCCAGTGCAGCGGCGGAGACACCGGAGTCGATGAGAACGTGCCCGGTGGTGCCCATTCCTGCCATGCCCGTTGAACCCGCGAAGTCGGCGCCGAGACCGAGAAGCGTCAGGCCGGTGCCGCCGGCGTATGCGGCGATGGTGGAACGGTGGAGGAATGTATGCAGGGGTGACGCCGCATGGTCGACGAAGTCGCCGTCACGCTCCATAGCGAAGGCCAGGCTGACGCAGGCGACGAGGCCGGTTGCGATGCCCGCGGTGATGGCGGGAGCCGGACCGGCGTAGACGAATGCGTTATGCACCAATGACTCGTGCACCTGAAGCTCGACGACGCCGTCGGTGAGGGCGGTGACGCCCAGCGTGACGCCTGCAACGGCGCCGAGCACCTTGGCCCCCGCGGCGATCCGCTCGCTGCGCGGCGCAGAAGGGTCGAGCGCGGGTTCTGCCGCGGCGATGCTGCGGCGGATCAAGCCTTCAGAACTTCGTTCAACAGTCATAGCTATTCGCCCAACGCAGCGCTGGGTGGCGCATGTTTGGGCTGACCGATGCGCCACAGGCGTCCGATGCCGCTGAGAGCGAGCCCCGCAGAGCCGAACGCCGCCGCGGTTTCCATGGCAGCATGACCCGCGGTCGTCAGGCCGGCCCCTCCGAGATCGCCGCCCACGTATGCCGCTGCTCCTGCGGCCGCGATTCCCGCTGTTGCAATGAAGGAACCCGCCGCAACGCGACGGAACGCCGCGTGGATCTCGCGGCGATCTTCTGAGTCGGGATTTTCGACGCCGCACATGAGCGAGGCGACGACGCCAAGGACGGCCGCAGTGCCCGCTGTCCAGGCCATTGGCTCCCCCATGTATTGGGCGGCACTGATGATGGCGTGCGGATTCTGAAATGCGAGCTGATTGACACCTTCAAATCCGGCGGCGGCGGCGACGCCTGTCCCGGCGACGAGGCCGACAATCGTGGCGAATCCCTTGGCCTTTTGTGGGCCGGATGCTTCGGCGTCGAGCGCAGGCGTTACAGCGGTGGAGACGCGCCGTACAAGCGAGCGCTGGGGCGTGATGTCTCGCTTTTCAGTGACCATCGTCATTCACCAAGTTGTGTTCGTTGGGTCGGCATGTTGCGGCGCCAGATGCTCTGGAAGATGTGGGCTGAGGCGCCGATGGTGGCTGCAGTGACGGCGATGTCGACGAGCACCTGCCCGGTTCCACCGATGATCGTGTCATGCGTACCGGCGATGGCCAGGGGCGCGCCGATCAATCCGACCCCGCCCGCGGCGAGGTAGCTACCGACCTTGCAGCGTGTGAGTACGTTGAGCAATGGACGGCACGCTTCGACGTCTCCCTCATCGTGGGCGACGAAGACACCGCCGATCGACGACAGGGCGGCCATGCCGAACGCCATGCCGCCGAAGGTGACGGGAAAGTCTCCGATGTACTGCGCAGCTGTCGTTACCGTGGAGGCGTGATCCATCCCGATTTGTGTGAGGAGATCGGCAATGCCGATGGTGCCGACTGCCGCTGCCGCGACGCCGCCGCTACCGATGGCAGCCGCCTTGGCACGTTGCGACGAGGGGGCGTTGTGGTCGAAGACGGGAAGGGTCGCGACGATGGTGCGCCGGATGAGTGAGCGCGACGGATCCTTACCGACCCTCTCGAGTTCCTTCATTCGCCGAGCGCCTGCTGGGCGGGCGCTGTGGGGAGGCCGGTACGCCACATGCGTGCGAAGCCGTGCGACACGATGCCCGCGGCGGCGATTGCAGCGCCGGTGTCGATGAGGGCGTGACCCGTTGGATTCATGCCGGGTAGTCCGGTCGTGCCAACGAGATCGGCAGCTCCACCAAGAAGCAAGAGCGCTCCGCCGGTGGCATACGCGCCGACCCGCGTGCGGCTGAGCACTGTGTGCATGACGGTCTGGTCGTGTTCACTGAGTTTGCCGGCCGCAGCGGCTGTTGCCATGACGGCCGACGGAACAATGCCAAGACCCAGCGCGACCGCGCCCGTGATGAGAGGGGCAGGGCCGACGTAGGACAGCAAGTTACCGGCGACGGCATCATGTGCGCCGAGTTCGGCGATACCGTCTGTGACGGCGACGATGCCCGCGGTGATTGCGGTGAGCCCACCAAATGTCTTGGCACCGGCGGCGAGTCGCTCGCCTGTGGGTGCGTTCCTGTCAAATGCGGGTCGGCCGGAGTCGATGGCACGTCGCACAAGTCCCGTGTAGACGGGCGTATCGCTGGGTTGCTCGGTGGCCATTCCTACTCTCCCAGCTGCTGTTGCTGTGGTGGCGTCTTGGGCAATCCGCTGCTCCAGGCGCGGGCACCGATACCGGTGACAAGGCCTATGGCTCCGAATGCTGCGGCGGTGTCGACAACAGCGTGGCCCGCACCCATGAGGCCGGGAACGCCGAGCTCGCCCCCGACGAGCGTGGCCCCGGCGAGGACAGCCAGACCTGAGGTGACCATCAATGATGCGGTGCGCACCCTTCCGAGGCCATTGCGCAACGATGTGCGGCCATCGACGGTGAAGTTGTCGCTACCGGTGGAGAGGCTGCACATCGCCGTGCCGAAGAGCGTGACGCCGCCCGTGAAGTACATGCCGGGGCCCAGGTAGTTGAGTCCGTCGACAATCATGTGCGGATCTTTGAATACGACCTGTGTCAGTCCTTCAACACCCGCGGCTGTACCTACGCCGCCGGCCGCGATGGTGCCGACGATGGCTGCGATGCCGCGGCGCTTGGCCGCAGGTGTGGCATTGGAGTCAAAGGCAGGTCCGACGGTGGTGGCGACGCGCCGCACGAGCGAGGGCTTGGGTGTGGGATCGACTTCTGTCGTCACATCATTCTCCCAAGGCCTGTTGAGCATTCTTGGGGAGAATGCGATTCCACATCGAGCTGTACGCGTGTGAGACCAGCCCGACAACTCCCGCGGTTGCTGCGAGGTCGACGAGGACGTGGCCTGTCGTTGCTGTGATGGCATCGCCACCGGACAGTGCGAGGCCACCTCCGAGCAGGCCCAGTGATCCCGCCGTCATGTAGCCGCCGACCTTGGTGCGGCGCAGGAAGTTCGCCAGCGCTCGCGGTTCCTCTCGGTCGTGCTCGTCATGAGCGATCGCAGCCATCAGCACGCTGGCGGCTCCGGCGACCACGAACGTGCTGCCGCCGACCCATGCCGGCGTCTGGCCCAGGTATTCGGCGATGGGCATCACAGTGCTGGTGTTGTGCGCGACCAGCTGGGTGCCGAGGTCGGAGAGGCCGACGATGGCACCGCCCGTGACCGCGACGGCGGCGGCTCCGGCGGCTCCTGCCCGCGTGCGGGTTGCCAACGTGGCGTCAGCACCGAACGCGGGGCGGGTGGCCTCGATCGTTCGTCTGACAAGCGAGCGCGATGGCTCGGCGGCCTCTGTCGTCATCCCAATCCCTCAGGGACCCGGCGGCGCCTCATGCGCACCAGGACCGCTATCGATTGTGTGCCCGTCACCCGGACAGAGGGGGGACAAAGAAGGGAAGGCGTGGGGCTACGCGATGCCCGGCCGCCCGCTCTCTCCGCGAAGCTCGGCCAGCCCCTCACGCGCCACGCGCTCGACCCAGCGATCGCCGCACGCTGCGAATGTCTCCAGTGTGGCCTCGG
>JBEPVH010000049.1:0-8786 GCA_041691115.1 bacterium
GCCGCCGCGCTGCGGTTGCTCTGCGCCGTGTCTGGTGAGTTGAGCCTGGTGGCGCTGCGCGGCTGGATAATTCGCCGACGGGTATGGATCTGACCCAGAAATGACCGGGCTTCCTGATCTAGGAGGCCCGGTCGGCAGAGGGAGAGGGAGGGCGGCCAATCGGGCTGACGCTGTAGGATGTCCAGGCTTTGTCCTTGACAGTCCATGCCGCCTCCGAGACGGCTGATCTCCGCGCCCGCCACCAGCGTCTTCTCGACGTCTACGGCGCGCTGCTCACCGAGCATCAGCAGGAGGCCTGCCGTCTGCATTTGGACGAGGACTGGTCCTACGCCGAACTGGCTGAGCACTTCACCTGTACGCGCTCGGCGGCGCATGACCTGGTGCGCCGCGCGCTCACGCAACTGAATCACTTCGAGGATCGGCTCGGCCATGCAGCCGAGTTGGAATCCCTGCATGCGCGGCTCGCAGCCGCGGAGCAGCGCTGATGTTCGATTCCCTCTCGGATCGGCTCACCGGCATCTTCTCGGGACTGTCGGGCAAGGGCAAGCTCAACAAGGAGGACGTCGAGGGCGGCCTCAAGGAAGTGCGCCGCGCCCTCATCGAAGCCGACGTCGACTTCAAGGTGGCGCGTGCCTTCGTGGAGCGCATCCGTGAGCGCGCCATCGGCGCCGAGGTCCTCGAGTCGCTGACCCCGGGACAGCAGATCGTCAAGATCGTCAACGACGAGCTTGTGCAACTGCTCGGTGGTGAGACACGCAAGATCCGCTACCAGTCACAGCCGCCCACCGTGGTGCTGCTCGTCGGCCTCCAGGGTTCCGGTAAGACGACGACAGCCGCCAAGCTGGCGCTGGCGATTCGCCGCGAAGGCCATCGCCCCATGCTCGTCGCCGCCGACACGTACAGGCCGGCAGCAGCGCAGCAGTTGGAGCGCCTCGGCAAGGACAACCAGATCCCCGTCGCCATGCCCGACGGCAAGGCGGAGCCGCCCGAGTTGTGCAAGCGCGGCGTTGCCGAGGCTGCACGTCTCAACTGCGACGTCGTCATTCTCGACACGGCGGGACGCCTGCAGATCGACGAGCCGATGCTCGACGAGCTCAAGGAGATCCGCAAGCGCGTGCCCGTGCACGAGACGGTTCTCATCGTCGATGCCATGACAGGCCAGGAGGCCGTCAACGTCGCCTCCGCGTTCGACAAGGCTGTCGGTATCGACGGTGTCATCATCACCAAGCTCGACGGTGACGCCCGCGGTGGCGCCACCCTGGGCATGCGCGAAGCACTCGGCAAGCCCGTGATGTACTGCGGCACCGGCGAGAAGCCGGGCGATCTCGAGCCCTTCGCTCCCGACCGGATGGCATCGCGCATCCTCGGAATGGGCGACATCCTCACGCTTGTCGAGCGCGCCCAGTCGCAGATCGATGAGCGCGAGGCTGAAGAGATGGGTGAGCGTCTCTTCGCCGGCAAGTTCACGCTCGACGACTGGCTCAAGCAGATGCGCCAGCTCAAGGAGATGGGCCCGCTCGAAGGCATTCTCGGAATGCTGCCCGGCGGCCGTCGCATGCTCGCCGAGGCCGGTTCTGCCATGCCGTCCGAAGACGACATGAAGCATATGGAAGCCATCGTGCTGTCGATGACAGCACTGGAGCGACGCCGGCCCGAGGTCATCAAGGGCGACAGGCGCAAGCGCATTGCCATGGGCAGCGGTACTGCCGTCAGCGACGTCAACAAGCTGCTCAAGGGTTTTGAGCAGATGCAATCCATGTTCAAGAAGATGGGTGGCACAGGCGGTGGCGGCGGCGCCAAGGGGATGCGCGGCAAGATGCGTGCGCTCCGCGAATTGAAAAATCTCGATCCGAACATGCTCCAGGGCATTGGAGCCGCAGGTGGAATTGCCGCAACGGCGCCACCACGCAAAAAGAAGAAGAAGGGCAAGTAAAGCCCGCCGTCAGGGAAAGGAGACACATTGGTCAAGATCCGTCTGAAGAGAATGGGTGCCAAGAAGCGCCCGTTCTACCGGCTAGTCGTTGCGGACGCGCGGTCCCCACGCGACGGTCGGTTCATTGAATCGCTGGGTACATACGATCCTCTGCCCAATCCCGCCAAGGTGGAGATTGATGAGGAGAAGGTGCGCGCCTGGCTGGGTAAGGGAGCCCGTCCTTCGGACTCGGCCCGTGCACTGCTGCAGCAGCAGGGCATCCTGCCGCGTCCGCCGATGATCAACTACCCGCCCAAGGCAACGCCTGAGCCCGAGGCCAAGGCCGACGCCAAGCCCGCCGCCGCGGTTGCCGAGGCCGAGCCCGAGGCGCCCGCCGCCGACGAGACAGTGGCCGAAGCCCCTGCCACTGAGGTTGCTGCCGAGGACGAGACTGCCGAGGCCGTCGCCGAGGCAACGGAGGTCTGACATGGCCACCGACTACATCGCGCTGACCACCGAGATCATCAAGCGCATCGTTGACGAGCCCGACGCCGTCGAGGTTGTGGAACTGCCGCGTGGCAGAACCATGATCATCGAGGTTGCCGTGGCGCCCGGCGATATGGGCAAGGTGATCGGCAAGGGTGGGCGCAACATCGAGGCCATCCGCGCCGTCGTCAGAGCAGCCGGGCTGCGCGCTCATGAGCGTGTGCAGGTCGAACTGCGCACCGACGACGAGCACGAAGCAGCCGCTCCTGAAGCCGAGGCAACACATGCCGGCTGACATTGCACGCAGCACCGCCCCGCTTCTCCGCGCCGCGCTCATCAAGCGCGCGCACGGTGTAGGTGGAGAGGTGCGAGCCGAGCCGCTGGGCCAGGATCCGTCGCGCTTCCGCGCCGGCCTGCGTCTTATCCGTGAGGACAACGGTGAAGTGATCACCGTGAAGTCAGCGCGGGCTGCGGACGGCGACGTGCTGCTGACATTCGTTGAAGCAGCCGAACGCGAGGCTGTGGACGCGCTGCGCGGTGTCTATCTCTGCGTCGAACGCGGTGAGGCACGCAAGCTCGGACCCGACGAATGGTTTGTCACCGACCTCGTGGGACTGCGCGCAGTTACCACGGAGGGCGAGGACATCGGCATCGTCAGCGACATTGAGCAGTATCCCGCGCACGATGTCATCGTCGTGGGTGTGGGTAAGGCGGCCCGTCGCTTCCCCATGGTCAAGGAATTCGTTGCTGACGTCGATCTCGGCGCCGGGACTGTGACCCTGACACCGTGGGAGGAGATCTGAGCCATGCGGTTCGACGTCCTCACCATCTTCCCGCAGGTCTTCCCCGGCACTCTTGGTGTCGGTGTCGTGGCACGTGCCATCGCCGCCGGTTCCGTCGAGGTCCAGGCACATGATCTGCGCGATTTCACCGAGGACAAGCACCGCCAGGTCGACGACATCCCCTTTGGTGGTGGCGCCGGCATGGTGCTCAAGGCCGAGCCCTTGATCCGTGCGGTACGGAAATTCCGTGCCGAGAGGCCGGCAATTCGTTGCCTGCTGTTGTCACCGCAGGGTCGTCTTTTTGACCAGGCGATGGCGCACGAACTCTCGATGGAGTCCGACGTGCTTCTTGTCTGCGGCCGCTACCAGGGCGTGGATGAACGGGCGCGACAGGAAATCGGCGAGGAGATCTCAGTGGGGGACTACGTTCTCTCCGGTGGAGAGGTCGGAGCTCTGGCAATCATCGAAGCCACGGCACGTCTGGTGCCGGGCACGGTGGGATCGCCGGAATCCCTGGTGGGAGAAACATTTTCCGAGGCGACAGCAGGAGGTTTCGAGCCACCGCTCTACACCCGCCCCGCTGTCTTCGAGGACAGAGAAGTACCTGCGGTTCTGCGCAGCGGCGATCACGCCGCTATCGAGCGCTGGCGCCGCGATCAGATAACAAACGCTACACGTCGGACGGGGCCCATCGCGGCTTCGAACGGCGCCAATCCGGGAGGTCAATCGTGAATGTCATTGACCTGCTCAAGCAGGAGCAGGAGAAGCCCGAGGTTCCCGTGCTGCGCACCGGCGACACCGTGCGAGTGCACGTGAAGGTCGTCGAGGGTACGCGGGAGCGCATCCAGGTCTTCGAGGGAATCATCATCGCTCTGGGCGGTCGAACCGGCCTCGGCACAACCTTCACTGTGCGACGCGTGTCTCACGGCGTCGGTGTCGAGCGCACGTTCCTCGTCCATTCGCCGCGCATCGATCGCATCGAAGTGCTGCGTCATGGTGATGTCCGTCGCGCCAAGCTCTTCTACCTCCGCGACAAGGTGGGCAAGCGCGCCCGCGTTCGCGAGCGGCGTCAGCCGATCGGCGGTGGTGAGATGGTCCTTCGACGTGAGGACGAGTTGGTTGCAGTACCGGGAGCCGATGAGGAGCTCGAGGACGACACTGTTGTCGCCGAGATGCTTGACGACGGTGAGCCCGAGACTGAGGCCGTCAGCACCGAAGTCGCTGAGCCCGAGGGAGTCGCTGTGGCTGCGGGCGAGGACAGCAGCGACGCCTGAAAGTACGTCTCCGCCGGCGCGCCCGCTGCGACTGCGGCTGGGTGACGCCGGCGAGACGGCGGCACTGACACATCTGCGTTCGCTGGGATACGCAATCCTGGCGGTCGACTGGCGCTGCAAGCTGGGCCAGATCGACATCGTGGCGCTCGACGGCGACACCGTGGTCGTCGTCGAGGTCAAGGCGCGGCGCGGGACGGGCTTCGGTCTTCCTGAGGAGGCGGTGGACGCCGCCAAGCAGCGTCGTCTGCGGCGCCTGGCCGCCACCTACCTGGCGGCGACGGGGCGGCATGACGCCTCCTGCCGCATCGACGTCATCGGTCTGATGGTCGATTCAAGCCTGGTTGTGCGCTCGCTAAACCACATCATCGACGCCGTCGGCGGAGAGTTAACTGAACTCGTATCGGGGTTCCGTGACGAACCTTTAGCCGCTGGGCATTCTTATTTGGGCCGGAGGCCGGGACAGTGGGAAAGTCCGGGTAATCAGGAGGAGTGCGACGCGGTGACACCGAAGGATCGGCGTACACGTTTGTTCGTTGCACTTGCTCTGGTCGGGGCTGCGGCCACAATGTCTGTGGCCACGTGGCTAACGACGCTGAGGCTCATGGGGAGATCCGGTGAGCTGACATCAGGAGGCATCTTTGACCTCCTCACCATCGCCATGGGATTTGCCGCCGCGCTGGCCTGCGTGCTGTTAGCGCGCAGCGTTACCCAGAGTGAGGGCAAGCGCCTCCATGAGTCGCTCCACGACTCGCTGACGTTGCTGCCCAACCGGGCGCTCTTCACCGACAGGGTGACCCACGAGATCGTGCGGCAGCGGCGTCGCGACAAGCGCTCCCTAGCACTCATCTTCCTGGACATCGACGGCTTCAAAGCCATCAACGACACCATGGGCCGTGACGTCGGTAATGCATTGCTCATCGCCGTCTCCGACCGCATCAACGAAACCCTGCGACCCGGTGACTCCGTCGCCCGTCTCGGTGCCGACGAGTTCGGCATTCTCGTCGAGTCGCTGGACTCGGTGGAACTCGCCACCAACGTTGCCGATCGCATTCTTGCATCGCTCAAGCCGGCGTTTGATGTTGATGGTCAGGAAGTTTTCCTCGGCGCCTGCATCGGCATCGCGACACCGATCACCGGCGATGAGGATGCGGCAACGCTGGTACAGCACGCCGACCTGGCGATGCACCGCGCTCGCGAGATCGGCAAGAACGCCATCGAGGTATTCCAGCCGGCGATGGCGTCGCTGGCGCGGCAGCGTCTCGACATGGAGAACGAGTTGCGGGGTGCCGCCGACCGCGGTGAACTGCAGTTGTATTACCAGCCCATCGTTGATCTGCCCAACCGCCAGACCGTCTCTCTCGAAGCCCTCCTGCGCTGGATCCATCCGGTCCGCGGAATCATTCCGCCGATGGAGTTCATCCCGCTGGCGGAGCAGTCGGGGCTCATTGTTCCGATCGGCAGGTGGGTCCTGCGCACCGCCTGTACGCAGCTGCAGGAATGGCACACGTCAGTCCCCGACTTCCGCCACCTCACTGTGTCCGTCAATCTTTCGGCACGTCAGCTTCGCGACCCAGAGCTCGTGAACGACGTCAAGGTCATCGTTGAAGAGACGGGGCTTGATCCGGGGTCGCTCACCCTCGAAGTCACCGAGAGCATGCTCATCGACAACGTCACCGACTCGGTGGCCAAGCTGCATGCACTGCGAGCCATGGGCATCCGCATAGCACTTGACGACTTCGGCACCGGCTACTCATCGCTGAGCTACATCCAGCAGATGCCGCTCGATGCCATCAAGATCGACAGGTCATTCGTCATGAAGATCAACGATGACCAGACGTCGTCAGCGGTCGCCCGTTCGATAGTGACGCTGGGGCGAACCCTGGAACTTGGTGTGATAGCCGAGGGCATCGAGACGACAGTCCAGCTCGACGAGTTGCTGCGCATCGGATGCATGGTTGGCCAGGGATTCCATTTCGCCAAACCGGTTCCCGGCGACGAACTGGAGGCAGCGCTCGAGGGCTGCCGTCCGGCATCGGCGCGCCGCGGTCCCCGCGAAGAGAAGGTCTAGACCCGCGCCGCCTTCATCGCGGACCAGGCGCGTTCCAGAGCTTCGATGTCATCAGATCCCATGACGACGCGCGATCCGGTGGCCACGTAGAGAGACGTCAGGTTGATCCCCTGGTCGGCGATCTTCTGTGACGCGTCACCAAGCGAGCCCGGCGCATCGTCGAGTTCTTCGACGATGACCTCGCGCAACGATTGAACCTGGAAACCCACGGACGCGAAGCGCTCGAAGATGGCGCCCGCGGTGGCGCGATCGGCGACGAGAATGTGGACGATGCCCTGGCCGCGGTAGACGAACGCGGAGATGCCTTCGATGTTTACGCCGGCGCGGCCCAGTTCTTCACCGATGGTGGCAACCGAGCCGGGACGGTTCGGCACGATGAGGGTGTAGTCCCATGCCCGCATGCGTTTTGCCTCCTGGCTGACCCGCGGATCCGGCGTCTCCGGTGCAGGTGTGATCCCCCATGCTATCGCATGGTCTGGCTTGGATAAACAGAAAAGGCGGGACCGGCTTTCGCCGACCCCGCCTTGAAAGCTGATTTAGCGCGTGGCGCCGACAGCTCCCCAAACCTCACGGGCCTTGGCAAGGTCCTTGACCGAGAGGACGATCCGGTCGCCGGTGGCGATGTAGCACCACTCGACGTTCAGGCCGGCGTCAGCGAGACGGCGGGTCTGCTGGCCAAGCCAGCCGGGGCGGTTCTCAAGGGGGGCCACGAGGACCTCATGCACCTTGTGAAGACGCCAGCCATTGGAGGCAGCAAGCTTCTCGCCAGCCTCACGATCCTGCAGGAGCAGATGGACATGCGCGTCGCCGTCCCGGTTGTGCGTCCACAGGCCTTCGATGTTGAGTCCGGCGGCGCCGAAGGCATCACCGATGGCGGCCAGCGGACCGACCTTGTTGTCGACCACGAGAGAAAGATCCCACCAAGCCATGCCAGTTCCTCCACGAATGCGATTGCCACCGCGGGGGTGGCACGAAGGGCGCAAGGGTAGCCGACGGCACCATGGAGTGTCACGAGCTGAGGCGAAAGTCGTTGTCCTGGCGGGGAATTACGCCGTCAGGAGGCCGCGCCAATCGCAGCGGACACGGCGGATGCGACGGCGCCGCGGAGGTCATGGATGCGGCTCTTGGGCAGAACTGACACGTTGCTGAACAGTTCCAGGTAGGTCTCGAGGTCGGGTGAGATGTGGCCGCTGACGATGACCACCGGCGGTCGGCTGCCCATCTCGCGGCGGATATAGCTGAGCAATTGCAGGCCGTCGGCGGCGCCGAGGCGAAGGTCAAGAAGGACGACGTCGGCAATCCGGCTGGTGAGGATTTCGACGGCTGCCTCGGGATCACCGACGACAACGGTGTCGAAGCCGTCCTGGGCAAGCATCGCTGCCTCCAGGGCTGCCATGTCGGGTTGGTCCTCGACGATCAGGGCAAGGGGCGTGGTCTGCCCGGGCTCAGTCTCCACCGGCATTCTCCGCAGGTTCAGGTCCCTCTGAAATCAGTCTGACGCGCTGTACCTGCTTGTGCCTATGCCAGTTCGCGGCCCTTAGCGGCGATGGTGCCGAGGAGGATGCCGACGTCGTCGCCGTACATGCCGTCGACGCCGTGCCAGGATAGGCGCGCGACCCGGCGTGCGTCGTGGGCGTTCCAGCCGAAGAGCTTGATGCCCTGACGGTGGCAGATGGATGCCGTGCGCAGGTCGATGGAGTCCTCTTTGAGGTTGAGGACCTCAATACCTGTTTGGGCGAGGCGCCGTACCAGGAGACGCAGGTTCTCACCACGAATATCCCTGCTGAGAACGAGGTGAACGTCCTTGTCGAGGTCGCGGAATGTGGCCAGGCGCTGCTCGGATCCGTGGCAGAGCCACATCTTTGACGTCGCTCCGGTTGCCTGCGCAGCCCTGATGAGGGCCGGCCCGGCAGCGCCGTTGACGTCAATTGAGATATCGAGGTCCGTGCCCACGGCAGCGTAGTAGTCCTCGATCGAGGGAATGTGGCGCGGCAGATCGGCACGGTCCACATCGGAGATGCGGCGCATCGCACCGTTGACCCAGACGTCGCCGTCGTGGTCGAGGACGGCGACCCCGTCGCGCGTCAGATAGGCGTCGGTCTCGACGGCGCGCGCGCCCATGGCCTTGGCATTGAGGAATGCGGCAAGGGTGTTGGCGGGGCGGTGTGCCATGCCGCCGCGGTGAGCGAAGGCGATGACGGGCTGTGGTCGGGACAAAGCCCGCGACCATACAGCCTCGATGGTGCCGCCGAAACGCCCTCCTT
>JBEPVH010000050.1:0-8769 GCA_041691115.1 bacterium
TAGAGCGCAATCGTACACAAAAGCGCTCTAAGGATTAGGAGCGCTTAATTCGGGGTTTTTTGCCCCGATTTCAGGCCCGAGTGGCCTATCCCTTGGCAGCCCGAAATCCCTTATGGGAATTGGGATTTACTCCGAAGGGAGCGGGAGACGAGACTCGAACTCGCGACATCCAGCTTGGAAGGCTAGCGCTCTACCAACTGAGCTACTCCCGCGTCGGGGACAGGATACCCGGAGGGCAGCCAAGTTTGGGCGCCGCTTTGGGCGCGAGATGTCCGCGTGGGTTCCGGCAGAGTGGCGAGCATGGATTTGGAAGGACCCGGCGCGCCCTTGCGCCCTGCCATCACACCGACACAGCTGGAATCGCTTGCGAAGCAGGTGAGAGCGGCTGATCCGATGCGCCCCGTTGACCTGGAGGTGCCGCTCCAACTCCGCGTCAACGGCAACTCGACGTACATACCCGTGACGGTGGAAATCCGCCGCCACCTGGATCACCGTCAGGTCGACTTCTCCCTGACCGCCCGCAACGATCTCAACAATGGTCTTTTCACGTGGGATCTCACGATCCGGGGTGGCTTGGCTCGCGACGTTTCGTCTCTCCTGGACTGGCTGGTTCCCGTCTACACCGTCGAGAATTTTTAGCCAAAAATCCAGCCGGCCGCTACCGATGTCAGCGCGGCTCTGGCCCGTGGAGTTTGCTAACCGACTGGCTGCTTCGGCGTAGACTGCGCCGCTATCGACGGAACCTGTCTCGAACGGCCTCAGGCCAAAAGGTGAATGACGTGAGCCGCCAACACTGGACCACCGCTGACGTCCCACCCATGTCGGGCCGCACCGTCGTCGTGACGGGGGCATCGAGCGGGATCGGCCTGTCAGCCGCACGAGAGCTGGCGGCCGCCGGTGCCAAGGTTGTGCTTGCGGTGCGTGACGTCAAGAAGGGTGCACAGGTCGCCGACGCCATGCCCGGCGCCACCGAGGTGCGCCATCTCGACCTCACCAGCCTCGACTCCGTTCGCAGGTTCTCTGCAGATTGGGCCGGCGACCTCGACATTCTGATCAACAACGCGGGAATCATGATGGTCCCTGAGGGTAAAACGGCCGACGGGTTCGAAATGCAAATTGGCACCAACCACTTGGGCCACTTCGCACTCACGAACCTCCTGCTCCCGCACGTAACCGACCGAGTCGTCACCGTGTCCTCCGATCTCCACAAGATGGGCCGGATGGATATTGAAGATCTCAACTGGGAATCGAGGCGCTACCGCCCGATGGGCGCGTACACACAATCCAAATTGGCGAATCTGTTGTTCACGCTGGAACTTCAGCGTCGCCTCACCGAGGCGGGAAGTCCCGTCCGGGCGCTATCTGCCCACCCCGGTGTTGCCCGAACGAATTTGGTCACTCATGTGGGCGGATTCCAGGGGTTCATGAATCGCCTGTTCTTTCCCTTGATCCAACAGGATGTTGACGCGGGTGCGCTGCCAACTCTCTTCGCCGCAACTCAGGACATTCCTGGAGCGAGCTACGTCGGTCCTGACGGGATCATCCACACCAAGGGATATCCCGAAGTAAGCAAGCCGTCGCGCTCGGCGCGTGATTCAACCATGGCTCGAAAGCTGTGGGACAAATCAGCATCGTTGACCGGCACCGGCTTCCCCGCCCTGCAGACCACCGGGTAGGCGCCAACAGCCCTCTGCCCGTCGCCTGCGGCCAGGCGCGTTTGGAGCGCTTCGAGTGGTGGGTACACCACCATCCATGCGTATCTCACGACGGCTCATTGTTAGCCTCGGCGTCGGGGCCCTCGCGGGTGGAATCGCCCTGATGGTCGGCGCCGGTGATTCCTGGACGCCGACCACGATCGCGCGCACAGCCCTCCTTGCCACGGGGACATGGCTGCTCGTCTTCGCCCTCCAATTCGAGCCCTTCGACCCTCAACTCGATGAACGGCTCCGCGCGGCGGCTCCTGCTGCATCAGTGTCCGGGTGTATCCGGCGCCGGCTGAAGCTTCCCACCCAGTGCATCTATTACGGGGACGCTGACGGTCTCGTCGTGCTCGAATCGCGCGGTGAGCGGCGCGTCTCTTGGACTGATATGCGAAGCATCAAAGGTAACGTGGGCGGTCCCGGCCGCACCATTTACTTCAGGACCAGCAGGTGGTCGCATTTCGCACTTTCAGTACGACGTGAACAGCGGGTTGTCGAACTGCTCGAATCGATTCCACGTGCTCCGCATCGGTCAGTGAGACTGTGGGAGTCCGGCGCGGGCGCTGCCGTAATGGGTGGTGCCACCGCGGTGGCATCGGTTGGTTGGGCAGCGTGGGCCCTCTACGGCTTCCAATACTGTCCTCTGATTGGGATCACATTCCTTCCCATTGCAGCGTGGGGCGGTATAGCAGCGGTGCAGTTCGGCAAGCAGACGGGGTGGAGCTTCACCTCGTCGGTATTTCTGGCACTGAATGGGCTGCCACTGGCCATCTGGATGGCAACGTCGGGATCCGATGCGGTCTGGACCTTGACTAGCATCGCGTTTGCTGCCCTGAACATCGCGATTCTCGCGGGCGCGTTGTGGGCTTGGTATACGGCACGGCGCTTCCCCGGCAAGCCACGAGCCGGCTCACCCAAACCGTTGTCACAGCCGGCGGGCTGAATCACGCGGCAGCGATGCCGGTTTTAGACGGGCGTCAGGATCTCCTTAGCAGGGCCCCACTTGTCCACCACAGTCGGTGCAAACTCAGCCGAGACCGTCGCCGCCTAGGGCGCGATCGCACAGCATGACGCCGCGGGTCGCGTTGCCAGCACAGCGAACGATGGCGAGGCCGGCTTCCATCTTGTGACCCCACGTCATATTGCCACTGAGGTCGTCCCTCACCGCAACGAGAATCGCGATGTCAGCGTCCATTGCTTCCATGATCTGCTTGCTGTCGGCCTTCGGTACGCGAGTCCCACATTCCTCGAATGCGGCGGCCAACTCGGTGCGAGCTCCATTGAGGCTCACCACCGCCATCGCCGTCTCAAGTCGCGTTACTGCCTGCTCGGCCTTCGACATCACGTCTTCAAGCGAAGCCACATCCCACCTCCTGCACGCTGAAACTCCCAGCCCCATGGCGTGCCTGCCGTGGATGGTACGGGAGCCTTCCGGGACATTCGACGGACATCCTCGAACGCGGTTCCGAGGACCGCCTACTCGGGCGGGAGAAGTCGCCCGTTCTTCGAGAGATCAGGGTCGGTGCACGCACTCAAGTCGAAACAGCACGGTCGGCGTTTCCCACTGTCCATTTTCGAGATCGTGACTTCGATTCGACGCTTGCGCGTGTCGGGATTCTTTGTGGCATTGACCCAGCGGACCCACTCCCAACGAGCCATTGGAGTGATGTCATTCCAGATGTCATGGATCTTCCGAGGGGCACTTGTCAGGGCCGCGTCGAAATCCTTGGGAAGGGCCGGCTCCGGCCATTCCGGCGTCGGCTCAATTTCCAACGTCACCGTGTCGCCGGCACTGACATCGGCAGTCCGCTGTAGCTTGCGATCGGCCCTGATCCAATGGCCCCGAGCGCCATCCGGTTCCACCACCGTGGCGAACTCATGGCCGTTGATGGTTCCCCGCACAGCCACCTGACCGCGCGACGGCAGCTTTGCGCTCGCCTTGTCGGGCAAGCGCAAGATCGCCGCCTTGTCGACCATGCCGACCGTGGCATCGAATCGAATTCTGGATGCCTGAGCCATTGCAGATCCGATTTTGTCACCCAAGGACATGTCACGGACGTCCGTTCGATTCCCAGATCTCGCTCAGGCCTGACGTCGGCCGAACGACGTCATTCCGCGCGGCTTGATCGACGACAGGGCAGTCATCGAGATCAAGACCACAAGCGCAGCGCCTGTCGCCACCAGGATCTGCACGCGGTCGCCCCGGAACTCGCCGGGCATCAGGCTTCCGTGGTGTGCCATCTCTGCGATGTGGCTGATGGGCTGCAGGTGTACCAGCAACACGGCGATAGAGGGCACGGTCAGCGCGATCTTCACGACGATCCAGTAGTAGCGAAAGAGGCCCCACGACGTACCGAGTGATTGCACGACGCCCGACACGAGTGAACCGAGAGCTAGCGGGAGGATGGCCCACCACCCAATCGCGTCCATGGCGATATACATCGCGCGCGCCATGCTCACATCAGAAGTGGCCAGGCCGATGATCGCGAGAACAAGGAAAGCCGAGACGGCACCAAGCCACCCAACAGACGTGACGACGTGAATGGTAAGGGCGCTCCGGCGGACACGAGGCGACATCGTCACAACTGGTCCACCCCGCAAACGAGCGTCAACGGAACTCGTTCGCCAACGTCGCATGTGACCAAGCAGGCCGCCAGATGCGCCTGTCGCGGAATCATCATCCGTGTTTCGGCGAGAAGCCGAGCAGATGAGCGACCACAACTACGACCACAAGGATTGCAGCAGCGACGACAAATCCCTTGACCCAACGCGGCATACCAGGTTCACTGTTCATCGTCGAACCATCCTCCCCACGGCACCCATCAGTTCTGTAACCCTGTCGCTTGCAGCAGCCGGTGCGGCCCCTTTGCCCATGAGGCAATGCCGAGCGTGGTCATCGAGCAACCCAAGGGCAATCTTGTCCAGCGCCGCTTGGATGGCTGAAATTTGCGTCAGCACGTCAATGCAATAGCGCTCGCCCTCGACCATCCCGGTGACGCCGCGAACTTGGCCTTCGACGCGGGCGAGTCGATTCAGGAGCTGATCCTTGGTGGCGCTGTACCCGCGTGTGGGCTGTTCAGTCATTGCCGGACCATACCCCACAGGGGTATACGGGCTGCCCTCGCCCCTTGATCGGGTCACCAATGTCATGACGGTCACCCGGAAGTCCTACTCAGGTCATGACCTATGCCTCTACTGATGTGTCGGGTGTCCCGATAGTGTCGAACTGTGGCGGAAAAACACGGCGTCACCTAGGTGTTTCAGGAGACAGGCCATGAAGGCACTCGTCTATCACGGACCAGGCAACAAAGCATGGGAAGACGTACCAAAGCCAGAGGTGACAGCTCCGGGCGACGCGATCGTGCGCGTTGATGCGGTCACCATCTGCGGGACTGACCTGCACATTCTTAAGGGCGACGTGCCCGCAGTCACCGACGGCCGGATTCTCGGGCACGAAGCGGTCGGCACCGTAGAAACCGTTGGCGCCGGCGTACAGAACCTCAAGCCAGGGGACCGAGTACTCGTCTCATGCATCACTGCGTGTGGCACGTGCCGCTTCTGCCGCGAGGCGCGCTACGGACAGTGTCAAGGCGGAGGCGGCTGGATTCTCGGCCATCTGATCGACGGGACACAGGCCGAATACGTGCGCGTTCCGTTCGCAGACACCTCCACGTACAAGATCCCAGAAGGAGTACGTGACGAAGACATGCTCATGCTGGCTGACATCCTGCCCACCAGCTATGAGGTCGGCGTCCTCAATGGCAAGGTGACACCGGGCGATGTCGTTGTCGTTGTCGGAGCAGGACCAATCGGTCTGTCCGCGATGATGACAGCCAAGCTCTTCTCGCCTTCCCTGATCGTGGCCGTGGATCTTGCCGATTCGCGTCTCGAGGCAGCCAAGAAGTTCGGCGCAGATGTCGTCATCAACAGCACGCGCGAGAACCCCGAAGAAATCGTCAAGGGATTGACCGGTGGTTTGGGCGCGGACGTCGCCATCGAGGCCGTCGGCGTGCCGGAGAGTTTCGAACTCTGCACTTCGTTGGTGCGACCCGCGGGCCATGTCGCCAACATCGGCGTTCACGGCAAGCCCGTCACGTTGCACCTGGAAACGCTCTGGGCACGCGATCTGACGATCACCACTGGACTGGTCGACACGTTCACAACGCCGACCCTCATCAAGCTGCTGGAGCGAGGACAACTCAAGACGCAGGAACTGGTCACGCAGTCCTTTGGACTGGATGACTTCATGGATGCGTACGACACCTTCGCCCGTGCAGCTGAGACCGGTGCACTCAAGGTGGTCCTGAGCCCGAAGGAGGCCACAGTGGCCGGCAAAACGGTGGCCAAGACGCTCGTCACCGCGTAGCACAACCAATCCCCCTCGGCGTGTGGGGCGGAGGCAGTCATGCCTCCGTCTCACCGTCTGGGAGAGGTGATATTGGACGTTGTTGTGGCTCTGAGCTTGTTGGCATCGTTGACAATGAATCCCATGATCGATGCCAGGAACGCCGCCCCATGAGCAGCGTCGAATGAGGCGTCAAGGTCCGATCTGGCTGGGCGCTGGACTAACGGTGTCAGTGGCTGCCGCTGGAGCATTCCTGCTCCTCCCCCATCACACAAGGGCGCCGATACCCAGAACAACCCCTACGCCCTCCGCCAACGGTGAGCTGAACATGGGCGGCCCTCAGCCCAATCAGGTCATTCAATTCCTTCACCAGCAGACGCCGGTTCCGTGTCCTACGCCATCGCCCGAGAAGCCACTCCCATGCTTGCCGAACGTGGATCCATCGCCGACCCCAACCGGCTGAACACTCGTTCGATCCCCGTAACCAATGGGCCGGTCCGGATGTCACTCTTTCGTGGTGGACGAGCCAGCTAGGCCGCGATCCCCTGCGAGAGGTCCCTTCATGGAGAGCGTCATCGACAACGGCAGCGCCAGTGACCAAGTTGCGCTCACCGACACCATGGTCGGGTGCCTTGGGCGCTAATTGACCACCCGCCGTCCGGGGAACCGCGTGCCCTAGAGTTCGGCGCCATGCCCTGTACACGCCGTCTGCTCGCCTTCGCCTGTCTCGCCGCCGGCCTCGCCGGATGTGGCCCCGCCGCGTCCTCGCCTTCCGGGAATGCCGGGCCCTCTCGGACGGGTGGCAACGGCACGTCAGGCAGCAGCGTGACAGTGGACCTGGTCATCACCGGAGACCGCCCCGCGGTGGTGAAGGGCACCAAAGGCAGATGCGTGTTGATCCATTCCCCCTCGTACGAGTTCTCGGGCGCTGATTACCCCGACTTGGGCACTGGTGGCGACGTGAGCATCGTCGGACCGATGAATCCGGGTGGCCCTCCGTCTCTCAAGGCGCTCATCGGGGATGGCGGATTCCTCGACACCGACGGCGGAGGAATACACATCTCGCCTGACCAGAAGACGGTCACCGTCGATCAGGACCTCAACGGTTCGCTGCCTGGGACCATGGAGCACCCCGGCGCCCCTCTTCACGACCACGTCAGGGGCACAATCACCTGTAGCTAGGTGACGCGGCGCGGATCAGGGTGCCGGCCTCGCCGATCTAGGTGACAGTTGCCACAGCGGCTCGCGCGGAGTCGGGCATGTCAGGGTTCAACTGATAGAAAGCCCAGATACCGCGCTTGAACGACGTGACGATGCCTGCGTCGCGAAGCTTCCCCAGATGGTGGCTAATGGTCGGCTGCCCAAGGTCGAAGGCCTCGGTGAAGTCGCATACGCATACCGGCTCCTGCGCCGTCGCGAGCACGTGGAGCATCTGGATCCTTGTCGGATCGCCAAGCGCCTTGTAGACAGCAGCCAGATCTGCGGCAACGCTCGCAGGGAGCGGCGCGGCAACCGGATTGCAGCATCCTTTGACGCGGTCAGGGGCTACCTGCCTCAGATCGATGGTCTTCATCAGCTCAGACCTTGGCTGTACGCACTCACGGCCCCATCATATCCATTGACAGACGTCGATGGAATAACCTATGGTCGATTCATCGACAATCTTCGATAGGAGGTCCGAGATGTGTGAATGCCCCGAGGGAACTTGCAACTGCGATTGCTGCTGCTGCTGAGCAATGGCAGTACCCGTCGTCCTCTTCGTCTGCGTCCATAACGCGGGCCGGTCGCAGATGGCGGCGGCCCTCCTCCACCACCGAGCCGGCGGTTCGGTAGCTGTGCACTCGGCCGGGTCCGAGCCGGCCACCAGCCTGAATCCGGCGGTGGTGGAGGTCATGCGCGAGATCGGTCTTGACATATCGAGCGAGTTCCCTAAGCCATTGACCGATGACGCTGTGCAAGCCGCCGACGTCGTGATCACGATGGGCTGCGGCGATGCCTGCCCCTTCTACCCGGGCAAGAGGTATCTCGATTGGACCCTGGAGGATCCCGCCGGGAAGTCGCCTGACGTGGTTCGCCGAATCCGGGATGACATCGACACGCGGGTCCAGGCGCTCCTTGCCGATCTGCTCGCCGAGCCGTCCGGCGACTAACGGCGATTCACCGACACGAACGCGCCGATCCGTAATCGCGGAATCCGCTACATTGCACTGCCATGAGTAAGTTCCGCGACGCAGCTGGCCGCATGGGTAAGGCGCTCAACATCCTCAACGCCGCCGACGCGGGCCGCACCATCCACAAAGACGTGCCCCTCGCCTACTGCCTGATGCTCGATAGCCAGGCACCCCTCGGACCCAAGGCGTGGTTCGGCGCGAAGATGGTCCTCGCCGTCATCGACACACCCATCCCCGGGATGATGGAAGTCGACGCTGTTGTCGCCATTCGTTCATTCCGCGTCTTCGTTGAGGCCTGCGAGCGAGCCAATCCGGACCTGGTTCAGAAGCACCGCGTCGAACTCGCTACTGGCACCAGCACCTGGGATCGCCACACACAGCTGGGCATCGACAAGGGCGCCGAGCTCACGCAGACGGTCTTCGCTGCAACGGAACCCGCGCGCGATTCGATCCGCCGCGTCGCGGTCTCGAGCGTTGAGGTGACCAAGGACGTTGCCGGCAAGGCAGCGGACGGCGTCAAGCGCGTGATCCACCGCGATCGCGGTCACGGCCT
>JBEPVH010000051.1:0-8691 GCA_041691115.1 bacterium
TGCTGCTGGCCCCCGGAGAGGCGCCGCACTCGCGCATCGGCCTTCTCCTCGAGGCCAACAAGCCGAATGGTCTCTGTCACGTCCCGCGGCGCCGGGTAGTAGCGGGAATACAGAGTGAGCAGTTCGCGAACGGTGAATGCCGGCGGAACTGCGCACTCCTGAAGTACCACTCCGACCTTTGACCGAAGATCGCGGCCGCCCTTCTCGGGGTCGACGCCGAGAACCATCGCCTCGCCGGAATCGCGCTTGCGATAGCCCTCGAGAATCTCGACGACAGTTGTCTTGCCGGCGCCGTTGGGGCCCAGGAGTCCGAACACTTCACCGCGCTCGACCTCGAAGCTGACACCGGCGACAGCCTCGACATCGCCGTAGCGCTTCCTCAGATCTGTGACGACGATCGCAGGCTCGGCCACCCGCCCACATTACTCCAGGCACCGGATCGGGCTGCCGCCTCACACCAGGGCGGGCAGTCCCTCGGCGAGAAGGCGCTGGATCACTGCGGCCGGAACCGGCCGCGAGAAGAGGAATCCCTGGTAGAGATCAAGGCCTTCGGCCTCGAGGCTGCGCAATTGGTCCATGGTCTCGACGCCCTCGGCGACCACGCGCAGATCAAGACTGCGAGCCAACGCCACAAGCGCCCGCACCATGGCCACGGGCTCAGACGCCGCGGTGCCGGGGCGAAGGAATGTTCTGTCGATCTTGATAGCTGTCAACGACAGCCTGTCGAGGCGAGCGATGCAGGAGTAGCCGGTGCCGAAATCGTCGAGCGAAATGCCCACGCCGCGTTCGGTGAGATGGCGCAGCGCCACGGTCGCGACCTCGACATCGGCCATGACAGCGCCCTCGGTCACCTCGAGTTCGAGGACGCCCGACGGGGTGCTCGTCTCGGCGAGGAGCAGGGCGACGTCATCGACAAACGACGGATGCGCCAGTTGGCGGGCCGACACGTTGACGGCCACCGTGACGGGCGCCAGTCCGGCGTCGCGCCACGCCTTGGCGTCCTCGAGCGCAGTGCGCAGCACGTGGAGTCCCAGCGTCCGAATGAGCCCGGTCTGCTCGGCCACGGGGATGAAACGACCCGGAGCGATGTCGCCGAACATCGGATGGTTCCAGCGTGCAAGCGCTTCGACACCGATTACGTTGTGGGTGGTGGCATCGACGAGGGGCTGGTAGTGCACGGTGAGTTCGCCGCGGGCGATGGCTCCGTGCAACTGCTGCTCCATCATCATTCGCGATCCGGGAGCGTCGCCCGCGGCCGCCTCGACGGCCGCCTGACGATTGCCGCCGGCGGTGGCGGCGCGGGTGAGTGCCGAACCGGCCCTGCCCATCAGTTCGGATGCACTGGCTGCGTCATGCGGGTAGACCGCCAGGCCTGCTGACGCGGTGAGGTGTACCGGGACGGGCAGGGAGCCGCAGGGTGCCCGCATCACGCGCACCAGTTCCTCGGCCATGCGCACCGCATCTGCCGACGTATCGACCCGTGGCAGGAGGACGGCGAACTCGTGGCCGGATATTCTCGCCACGACTCCATTGGCGACGGTGGCGGTGAGGCGGCCTGCAAGCTCGCGCAGGATGGTCTCGCCGGTACCGTCGCCGAGCGTGATGACCAGCTCCGTGTATTTGTCAATTCTGACGAGAACCAGCGCTGTGGCGAAGCCGCCCTGATGTGCCGCCTCGATCTCATTCTTGAGACGGCGAATGAAGGCTTCGCGCCCTGCCAGGCCGGTGAGCCTGTCCGTTCCCGGAGCCGCGGGCCGCGATGTCTCGCCGGCGCCACTGACTTCGACGCCTACCGAGGTGACGCTGACCGTGGCGCCTGTGGCGTCGACCGATCGGGTTGCCACCCAGACGATGTGGTGCTCGTTGCCGTTGCCGTCACGGAGGACGGCACTACAGGGTCCGGGCTGAGCGCCGGTGACGACCTGTTCGAAGGCCCGGCGCAGGGCGCTGCGGCGAGCGCGCTCGGCGAAAACGTCAAACCAGGGCTTCCCGGATACCGCCGCCCAGTCCAAACCGCTGCGTCGGAGCAGCTCGGGGTTGGCGAATTGAATCCGTCCGGTGGGATCGGTCACCACTGCCAGGGCCTCGCCCCGCACGCTGCGCGTGGCAGCAATGTCGCCCGGCGACGCGGGCAAGGCGGACTCTTCAGGGGCTCTCGAATTCATCACCGTCCCCGCATCATCGGGCTGCCACGGGCTGGTCGCAGGGGGTGTTACTGACGAGGCCGGGCGGGGTCACAGGGGCGTCACCCCGCGAGCGACCCGGCCTGGGAAATGTGGCGGGTGTCCGCCCGTTACGGGGCGTGTTGCAGCTTGTCACGAGCATGTGGCGTCTTATCCGGTTCTGTGACCGGCGTCATGCCTACCCTTTCGGCGTGGCCTCGCACTCCATGCTGCGAACCGCTTTCTGCGTATTCGCAACACTTGCCGCGACGGCTGCGATCGGGTTCGGAGGTCTCGCCTCGTGGGCGGTGTCAACACAGAACAACGGCAGCAACTTCGCCTCTGGCACGGCGCATCACCGCAACGTGGCCACGGTGGGTGGCTCCGGCTCGCCCATAACGTGTACCGACCAGGCGGGAGCCTGCGGGGCGATCTTCATTGTCGCGGGCATCAAGCCCGCAGGGACGGCCACGGGCACCGTGCAGATCACCAACACGGGAAGCCTGCCCTCGTCGTTTGCTCTCACCTTGACCTCAGCGACGGTGTCGGGAGCGGGCGTCACCCTCTGCACGTCCCTCACGCTGACCATCGTCGACGCTCAGGCGCCGGTCACCACCGTCTATTCGGGTGCGCTCAGCACCATGCCGGCACAGGCCCTGAATCGGAGTACGGGCGGAACCACGTGGGCGGCAGGCGACAGCAACACCTTCACCTTCACTCTGACATTGCCGGCGGCATCGCCGAGCACCGACCAGGCGTCGACGTGTACAGCCGTGTACACCTGGACGCAGACGAACACGTGATATGACCATGGCTGATCGTTCGCGCAACCTTGATACCGGCGAAGCGGCGAAGGTCGTGCAACTCCACGGTGGTGAGGCCGCGCCCAAGCGCCGCCGCCGCGGTGAACAGACGTGGCTCGCCGAGCAGATGCGCGATCTCGTCCACGACGTCGATGTCATCGCCGGAGAACTCGACCTCACAGCCCTACGCCGTCCCGTGCCACCGCCGGTGGCCGAGACCGTTGCAGTCGAGCCCACACTGCCCGCCGTCATGACGGTGACAGCCTCAGCGGTCCGCGTCGAAGAGGTTCCCGTCAGCGCGCCTGTCACGCAGTTGCTTCGCGTTGCCGCTCCGGTGAGCCTGCCGCGGCCGCGCTGGGTCATTCGCTCGGTGAGGGCGGCGGCCCAGAGGATTCCCGACCCCCACATGCGGATGCGCTCGCTGCACATCGCATCGACGCTGACGTTCGGCTGGCCCAACATGATCCGGCGCATGGCAGTGGCGGTCCGCGCCCCCGAGGCGCCCCCAGAGCCGTTCGCCGTGGTGGCTGTGACTGCCGCCGTGGCGCCAGCGCCCGTCGTGGCTGTCGCCGCGGCATCCGAAGGCATGGCACTGTCGGTTGCCGAGGTGCACATCGCTGCGCCCGAGCCCGTTGTCGCTGTAGCAGCACCCGCGCCCGTCGCGGTTGTCGTCATGCCGCCGGTGCCGGCTGTCATCGAGCCGCCGATTCCCTCCGCTCCCGTTATCGAGGTTCCGTCGGTCATCACCGACGACGATGGCTACGACGATGAGGGCACATGGGAATCGTCCTGGGATCCTGAAACAGTCACCTATGCGCCGGAGCGGACCCCGTGGTGGTCGCGACTGCTGTCAACAATGGTTGCAACGGCAATGGCGCTGACGCTCGTCATCTGCGCGACCATCGTCGGCACCGTCCTCACCGGACACAAGCTGGAGACGGTGGTCACCGGCTCAATGGTGCCGACCATTCCCATCGGCTCGATGGTTGTGGCCGAGAAGGTGCGCGTCGACTCGCTGCGTCCGGGTGACGTGCTCATCTTCCAGCGCCCTGACAGTCCATCGGTGCCCAATGCCAAGAACGAGGTGATCGTTCACCGCATCATTGACTTCAACGACCTGGGCAACGGCGAGATCGCTTTCACCACCAAGGGTGACGCCAACCCTGTCAAGGATTGCTGGGCTCCGCCCGACAACTGCCAGGTGTCGCGCGACGCTCATGCCCTCGCCGACAGAGCCATTTTCGTTCTCCCCGGATTCGGCAACCTTGCCGCCATCCTCCAGGCCGGCGCCATCTTCTTCGTCGCCATCGTCGGTGCACTCATGGTCATCGGCTGGGGTGTGCGGCAGATCCGTCGCGCGCTCGCCGAGTGACGGCGCCGCCATGTTTTCGGACGGCAGCAGAGTGACCGAGCAGAGTTCTATCGGCCGCGGCTGGCAGGACGCCGCCGCCACCGTCGCGCCCGACGTCGACGGCCTTGCCGCATTGCTGGAAACGTCGCTCACCACGCTTGAGACCGACGCCACACTTGACGAGGAACACCTCCTCGCCGTCGTGGCAGCGGCAGCCGACCTGGTCACGCGAATTGATTCCGCCGACACCGCGGCGAAGCTGGTGCAGCGCATGCGCCGCACTGTCTATGAGTACCTGCTGGCGCTCGACGCTGTTGGCGTCAACGACGTCACGGCGACGACGATGTCGATAACCAGCGCGGCAGCGTCAGCGCCGCCACCGCCTCCCCCTCCCCCGCCTCCGCCGCCACCTCCCGTGGCGGTGGCGCCCCGGGCGCCTGTGGAGGTACCCGAAGCACCTCTGGACCGCCGCACCTTCCTGATTGGTGCCGAAGAGGTGGCCGACCTTGCGCAGCAGGCAGCGCCGCCTGCGGCCGAACCGCCAGGGGCTGCTGCCGACGCCGACGGCGATCGCCGGCGTTTCTCGCTGTTTCGCAACCGCGGCGACCGCGAAGACCCCGAATCCATCGACGGCACCGAACGCTCCGAACTCATCGCCGAGGAAGCGCCGGTGGCTGAGGAACTCGCGGCGGAACCGGTGGGTGAGGCGTTCACCATCGTGCCGCGGAGCGGATTCCATCTCGGCGATCCCCACGACATGGTCGAGAGCACCGAGGGCGACGGCGGTGACGAGGAGGTCGCCGAACTATCAGGGATCGCTCTGGACAACTCGGACGAGGCCGAACCCGTCCCCGTCGACCTCTCGGTCCAGCGCCGCGCCATCGACGACAAGCTCCGCAAGAAGCGCTGCGACGAGGCCGGGGCCACCCTTCAGCAACTGGCCCAGGAGGTAGGCGGCCGCGAGGTAGCCGAACTCGCCCTGGACGCGGGAGACCGCTGCGGCGGCATGGGCAGGCGCCAGGCGGCCACCAATTGCTATCTGGCGGCATCGAGGGCGGACCCCGTCTACGAGGCGCCCTGGGCGCGCCTTGCCGACGTCTGCATCGACGATCACGACATCGAACTCGCCGTCTCCTACCTGGAGCGGGTGGCTCGTCTGACCCGCTTGCGCGGCGATATCCGAGGGTCTCTCCGGGTCTACCGCAAGATCGTGACCATCGCCCCGCACCGTGAGGACATCCTCGAGATGCTGATGCGGGCCCAGGCGACCGGCCGGATAGAGCCGTAACAGAAACGCTGGTCACGCTTTCGGCGGGGGACCTACAATGACCGCCGTTGCGGCCGCCGCTGTTACCGGAAAGCGACACCAGCCTCAATCGGGGTGCTTCACACTCCTGATTTGCTGGGTCAACTCCGGTAGCGACGCGGTCCGGAGCCGTGCCACGCGCCGGCCAGGCTAATCACGTTTCGGCAGGGGAAACAGATAGGTGGCACTTCCCGGATCTCGACCTAACAACAGACTGATTCTTTTTATCGGAGTCATCTGCGCAATCGTTGCCGGCGGCGGCATGCTGTATCTGCTCAAGAACAGCGGCTCCGGCCCCACCCTATCGGTCCTCGTGGCCAAGGGGCCCATCACCGCAGGCACTCCTCTGAGCACCGACAACGTCACCAGTGTCGATCTGCCCGCGGCGTCGGTTCCTGACGATGCCTTCACCGATCCTTCGCAGGTCGTCGGCAAGTCGCTCGTCAACAACGTGCGCGCCAACACGCCGATCGTCCCCGCCCTCATCGTCCAGCCCGGCCAGTCGGGTCCTCCCGGCACCGCGTCGAGCGGCAAGCTCGACATCACGAGCGGCTATGTGGCCATCGCCATCCCGACGGGCTTCACGTTCACCAACCCTCCGGCGACGATTCCCCTGGCGTACACAGGCGGCGCTGCCGACCTGGTGACCGCAGGCTTCTACGTCACAGCCGGTGACCACATCGACATCCTCGTCGGCAGCACGCCGGCGGCCAATCCCACTGTCAAGTACGCCTTCCAGGATGTCCGCATCCTCAAGGTTGGCGACAACGGTGCCGCCGCCGCCGGTGGCGCGCCCGTGCTGGTCGTGGAACTGCCTCGCACCCAGGCCGAACTGCTGACGTTCCTCATCAATGTGCAGTGCAATCCGTCCAACGTGGCACCGAATTGCCATCAGCCCTCGGTCCTCAAGTACGTGCTGCGTCCGATCTGCGACTACGGCGATCCCAACTACGAGAGCAATGTGAAGAACATCACGTCGCACACTCCCGCGGATGTCGCCAAGCTGACGGGCAAGGACAAGGAAACTGCCGACAAGCTGTTGAAGTGCGTTCATCCGTACCCCAACTACCTGCCGATCACGAATCCGACAGCTGGGTTCCCCAATACCCCGCCCGCGATTACGGATCCCGGAGTTACGCCCGGAACGCTTCAGGCACTCTTCGGCCTGGCTTGAGTTCTCGATGGATATGACCGACAGGCATGGAGGAACGGCGTGAGTCCACTGGCTCTCGGGGTTGCCGCTGCAACCACATGCGCCATCCTCGCGTTCGTCGCCTTCCTGCTGTCGGGTCCGTCGGAGACCGACGAGATGGCCCGGCGCCTCAGCCGCTATGGCGCGGCAGGAACCGACGCTGCCGCGGCTAACGCCGGGGGAGTCGCGCCGGCGAACTTCCGCGACCTCCTCGACAAGGTCACCGGATCTCTCAATCCGCTGCTGGCACGCACGTCGCATACCGGCAAGCTCGCCGACGATTTGCAACGTGCGGATCTGCGCATCAAGTCATCGGAATGGGTGCTGGCAGTACTCGGCATCGGCCTCCTGCTGGGAGTCATCCTGGCGCTACGCTACGGCGTCGTCTGGGTGTTCTTCGTCGGGTTCGGCGGTGTCTGGTTCCTCTCGGGTTTCTACCTGCGATTCCGCCAGCGCAAGCGCACCCGCGCTTTCAACAACCAGCTCGGCGACACCATCCTGCTGCTGAGCAACGCGCTCAAGGCCGGTTATTCGTTCAGCCAGGCGCTGACCACGGTGTCCAAGAGTGCAGGGCCTCCCATCGGTGAGGAATTCGCCCGCGCCACCCGTGAGATCCAGCTGGGTATCCCCGTCGACGATGCGCTGAACCACATGGTCGAGCGCAACAAGTCCGAGGACTTCGACCTCCTGGTGACTGCCGTGCAGATCCAGCGCGTGGTCGGCGGTAACCTCGCCGAGATCCTCGACACCATCGCCCACACCATTCGTGAGCGAATCCGCATTCAGGGTGAGATCCGCACTCTCACCGCTCAGGCGCGGTTCTCCGGCTGGATCATCACCTTGCTGCCCGTCGGCCTGGCCGGATTCCTGTCGCTGATTTCACCGGATTATTTCCATCCGATGTTCACTCAGACGGCCGGAAGGATCATGCTGGGGGTCGGACTATTCTCCATGGCGATCGGGGTGGCGTTCATCCAGAAGATCGTCAAGATCGAGGTCTGACGTTGAATCCTGTTGCTTTCGTCCTCGCCGCTCTCGCCTTCTTCGGTGTCCTGCTGATCTTCAGGGCGCTGCTGGTCGCCCCGCAGAGCGAGACCGACATGCTCGAGGCGCGGCTGGCGCAGTTCTCCGAATCGGGCAGGTCGCTGACCAACCTGGCCGAGGTTGAGCTCTCCCTTCCGTTCTTCGATCGCGCCGTCCGGCCCACATTCGACAAGCTGGGCAAGTTCCTGGCATCGCGGATGCCGGCGCAGACGCAGCAGGCCATGCAGGAGCGCCTCAATCTCGCGGGCAGGCCGATGGGCCTCTCTGTCGGTGGCTTCCAGGCTCTGCGAATGATGTCGTTCGTGATGATCGCCGTCCTCGGCTTCGTCATCGCCTCGGTCCTCAAGCAGGAGCCGCCCCTCAACTACCTCGGCGGCCTCGTCGGCGGCCTCATCGGCGCTCTCATGCCGATGTCGATGGTCTCGCGCCGCGCCCGCAAGCGGCAGAAGGAGATCCTCCTGGGCCTGCCCTCGGCCCTCGACCTGCTGACCATCTCGGTCGAGGCAGGTCTTGGATTCGACGCTGCCCTGCAGCGCGTCACCGACAAGTACAAGAACGCCCTCTCGATCGAGTTCAACCAGTTCCTCAACGAGATCCGCCTGGGCCGCTCCCGCGTCGAAGCCATGGAGGACATGGGCCGCCGCACCAAGGTCGACGAACTCAACAACTTCGTCCAGGCCATCGTCCAGTCGGAGCAACTGGGTGTCGGCATCGCCAACGTGCTGCGCATCCAGTCAGAAGAGATCCGTCGCCGTCGCCGCCAGCGCGCTGAGGAGCAGGGCCAGAAGGCTCCCCTGAAGATGCTCTTCCCCATGGTCGGCTGCATCTTCCCC
>JBEPVH010000052.1:0-8495 GCA_041691115.1 bacterium
CGTCACGCCTGGCGGCGCGGGGCACCCCCTGTGACCCGTTGAGCATCACGTCGACGACGGCGAGTTCGACGCGCCAGCGCCACGTCATCACTGACGGAACCAGCAGTTGGATCCTGCGTCAGCCATTTGGTTCGACGGCGCGGGACCGCCTCGTCGACGAGGACGACCTGCTGATGCACCTGGCGGAGAGCTCCCTGCCCGTTCCGGTGCCTCTGCTGCTCGCCGACAGCTCAACACTCGAAACGTACGACGTCGTCACCCAGGTGGCGGGCCACCGCATCCGCGACAGGCTGCCTGCAGCCCTGCCACGGACGCCCTCGACACGCCACGACCTCTCCGCGGGCCTCGTCGACGTGCTTGCCCGGCTGCACGGCATCGATCCGCGCGAAGTCGGTCTCAACCCGGAGGCCGCCACGCCGCTCCCAGCGCTTCTCGCCGGCTGGGAGCGCCGTTTTGAGGCGACGGGAGCTGTTGCTCCGTCCGTGGGGATTCTTCGCGACCGCCTCAACGCCTCGATCCCGCCGCTGTCCACTGTGGGAATCGTCCACGGAGCCTTCCATCTCAGCAGCCTGCTCTTCCTGCCCGAGGATCCGCGCAAGGTGACCGCAGTTCTGGGCTGGGAGTTCGCCGGTGTCGGTGACCCGCTCGCCGACCTCGGACTCTTGCTCGCCCTTTGGGCCGAAGACCTCGACGAGGCGGTCACCACATGGCTGCCGTGGACGGCACTCACCGCCGACGATGGATTCTTCTCACGGTCGACGGTGACGCACGAGTACATGCAGAAGGTGCGCCACGACCTGCGTCATTTCGAGTGGTACGTTGGCCTCGGTTATCTCCGCCTCGCGGTGATCGCTGCCGAGACGGCATCACCGGAGTCGCGGGCTGCCGTGGAGCCGATGGGCGCACAGGCCGTCGAGCGCGCCGGCCACTCCGGGATCGCCGGTCTATCGGGCGACTGACGCCGTCGGCTTCGGCTTGGGCGTCGGGGTCGGTGCCGGCGTCGGTCCCTTGGAAACGAAGTCTGCTGTCAGCACTTCTGTGGCGTCGCCGACTGTCGCCGTCAGCACCAGCGTCTTACCGGGAACGCACGTGTAGTAATAGTAGGACGGCGAGTTGCCGGTTCCGCCGCCGGTTCCTTGGAGCTTGCCATCGACGTAGACGTCGGTAGCACCGTAATTCTTGATGGCCGCGACACTGATGGTGCCGCCGGCTGCTGTGTAGCGGCCCGTCTGCGCGACATGGACGTCAATGACGGCGCGCACGGTGTGCCCTGATGTTGTGGTGCCATTGAACTCGGCGCGGCCGGGGGGCGACGTCCACGAACTGTCAGGGCCATAGAACGTGTCGCCGGCTGGACCGCCGCCCTTGAGCGTGGTCGCCTTGAGCGTGATCTTGTCGTTGTAGACCTCGATCGTCAGGGTCGCCGATGTGCCCTTCCAACTGCCGACGACGCAGTCATCGGGTGAGTAAGTCGGTGTGGGGCCGCCGCCGGCGCCACAGGCCGTGGCCAGCAGGGCGGAACCGATGGCGGCGAGGCAGACGGAGCGGCCAGGGATCATGGTCGAGCATCGTAGATGCGGGCCAGGCCCGGCGGCTCAGGAGGGAGTGGCTTCCTGAGCCCGCACGGCGGCAAGGTTGCCCTTGGCGGCTTCGACGGCGCCGCTGTCGGCACGCGCGGCGGCGACGGCTGCCTCCCAGCCTTGCGTGCGCTGGGCGTGCGAGGGGTCGGCAGTAATGGCCGCGAGCGCGGCTTCAGCCGCGTTGATTGCCGTCATGTCCTGCTCGGCGTTGGCGACGGCCTCCTCGGCCTCGCGAAGCCAGCGTTCCCCGGATTCAACGGCGTTCTGCGCTCGCTTGGCGGCCAGCCGCAGTTCGGCCGCGAAGTGGCGGGCCTTGACCACGTCATCCGGCGGCAGTTCGAAGACGTCCACTGTCTGGGTGGTCTCCAGGGCGAACCACGTCTCTTTGGTGTTGCCACGCTCGCTCAGCTTCCCGATGGTGATGGCGCGGACCAACTGGGCGTTACCGGCGATGACGCCCGCCGAATCGACGGCCGCATCTGCCTTGAGAACGGGGCCGGTTCCCGAGGGGGTCTTGATGAGGTTGTCGAAGAGCGTGAACTCGCCGAACTGGACGATCTTTCTGCCGTTGCCTGGATTGAGCAATTCGGCGTGAGCGCGCTGCGCCTCCTTGATCGCCTGGTCGCGGGCGCGGCGAGCGTCATCGACGGCGCGGCGGGCCTGCTTGACGAGGTCCTCGTGGTAACGCCGGGAATCGCGCAGCCCGTTCTCCGCCGTCTTGACGCGGTCCTCGTATTCCCGGGTGACCGCTTTCAACTGGTCGTCGGCTGCCTTCTCGGCATCGGATTTGTTGCGTCCCCAAAAAGGCATTTCGCCATTGTTACGCGCCGGACCGCGCTCCGCGGTGGTTGAATTGACCGACGATGCGTTTGGCGCTGCCGGATTCGGGGAACACCCGGAGGCGCCCACTGAGCGCATGACAGGAGGCCGGCAATGGATACCCAGGACCAGGCGACAGGCGCCACCCCCCAGCGCAGCGATCCCGACTGGCGCAACCAACTCACGCCCGAGCAGTTCCATGTGCTTCGAGAGAAGGGCACTGAGAAGCCGTTCAGCGGCGCCTATTGGAACGTCCACGACGACGGCTCGTACCACTGCTCCGGCTGTGATGCGCTGCTCTTCAGCTCGGACACCAAGTTCGATTCAGGGACGGGATGGCCGTCCTTCACCGCCCCTGCCAACGCGGCGGCTGTGGCGACGCACACCGACACGACTTTCGGCATGGAGCGGACCGAGGTGACCTGCGCCAACTGTGGCGGGCACCTGGGCCACGTCTTCGATGACGGACCCGACGGCCTGCCGCGCTACTGCATCAATTCCTGTTCGCTGGATCTCAAGACAGAGTAAACGTGTCCAGGTCCGCGGTTCCGCGGGCCACCTCGCGCCACTGTGGCGCCATCCAGTTGAGCAGGCTCCGGAGGTCCGTGCCGGCACGGCCACGGAACGCGAGGGCGCGGGCGTCGACGCGATGCCACGCGCCCTCGTCGTCGCGCTGCTCGGTGGCAACGATGTGGGCGTTGTGCTCATGCCAGAGCACGAAACGAGTGTTGGGGAATGCATCCCCGGTATCGGGGTCGTACATCGTTGAAGCGGAGGTGATGTGGTCCGGCTCGCGGTCCGCGGGGAGGGCATACGGGCTCTTGGCAAGCTCGGATCCGAACCGTGAGAAGGCCGCCTGTGCTGACATGTACGTGTGATGCCGGGCGACGACATGGTCGAGGAGGTCCACCTCGCCATCGCCGAATGATTCAACGTCATTGGTGCGGCGTTCCACCAGGTCACCGAACCATGTTTCAGAGTCGGGATGCCCGAAGACATCCACAAGTTGCTGCTGCAGCACCTGGATCTCAACCAAGGACGTCTCGTGCGTCCGCGCGGCGCTGTCCACGGCGTCGTGAATCATGGCGGTGGGAAACGCGACCATGCGCGACGAGTGGCGCGCTGCACGTTCGGCGATGTTTGCCCATTCGCCCATAGTGGCGCGCGATGCTCGTTCGTCCCGCTGTTCGGTGACGGCATCGTCGATCTGCGGCGTGAACACGCCCGCGGCTCCGGCGGCGGAGATGAGCCAGCCGGCGGCGCGGCCCAGCTTGCTGTTGGACAGCAGGGCGGTAGCTGCCCCCACGGTGACCAGGCCGGCGCCGATCACCTGGCCAGGCGCCAGGCCCGGGCGGCGGCGGCCGTTGATGGACCCGTCATCTGGCATGTCGTGCATTGGTCCATTGAATGCCCAGCCCTCGGACATGTCACGGACAAATGAGCGCGATTGTCCGCGCGCTGTCCCTGTGTGAACTGGAAGATGCGGCCATGGACGGCCTGGAAGGACCGGGAGCCCCGCGTCCCGGCACACCCTCGGTACCGGCGCCGTCCACTCGCGCCCTGCAACTTGCAGGTCACACGCTTGCCGCTGAGAGCCTGAGGGCTGTTGCCGAAGCTGTCGAGCCACATGTCACGCCGCACGTCGGCGAGCTGGTGGCCATTCACCAGGGCACTGTCGATGCCGGTATGCATCGTTTCAAATCGATGGGGTCACTGACGCGCAAGATCATCGACGACGCGCTGATTCTCAACGTCACACCCCCCGTTGCCGCCAACAGGATCAACGACACCCTGCGCTACACGGTGGTGTTCAACCCCGACGACTTCTCCACCGGCGTCACATCGGTGCTGCGAGGCCTCGAGGGCCGAGGCTTCGCCGTCGATCCCAGCCGCATCTGGAACTTCTTCATTGAAGGCAATCGCTACAAGGGTCTGCACGCGATCGTGCAAACACCGGCGTTCGGCGACCAGGCAGCCTTTCGTTTCGAGATTCAGTTCCACACGCCAGAGTCGTTCGAGATCAAGCAGGCGACCGACCATCTGTATGGAATCTTCCGCGACCAGTCGCGACCGCTGAAGGTACGGCGCAGCGCCTACGACTCGCTGGTCAGTGCTTCAGCGATCATCGAGCATCCGCGCGGTATCGATGATGTCGGCAAGCTCAAGCCGTCTTCGCCGCCGGCCGCATGATGCGCTACTACGCCGTGCTCGATCCCGCTGACGGAAGTACTGCACGCAATGTCTTTATTGTCGACGACGCCGACGACCCCGTTGCGCTTGTGGTGCTCGACCATGCTCAGGGGCAGTTCGTCCAGAACAACTCCCTCATCGAGTACATCGCCGGTGACAACGCCAAGGACTGTGCGGAGATCACGTTCGACGAGGCGCACGCGCTGGTGACCGTGTGGGGTTTCGCTCTTCCCGACGCCGCTGCGGTGCGCCGTCTCGCGCAGGACGGCGAATCCGGCTGACGCTACTCGGCGAGCTGGCGCTGCGGCGCCGGTGCGCGATGCAGGCGGGCCAGCAGGAGCGGGGCGCCGACGGCGCCGGCACCACCGAGTGCAAGAGCGTGGATCAGCCCGGTGTCGATCGGATGGAGACCCGTGACTGCGAGAAGTGCTGAGGCGACGCCGCCGGCACCAGCAAGAACCAGCGGTACTGCAACGAACTTCGAGTGCAGACGGCCCTGGTCAGCGGTGTCGCCCTTACCGCCTTCGTGATTGTGGTGCGCACAGGCTGCGGCGAATCCAATGATCGGACCGGCGATGGCTCCGGTGATGGCGATTGCTGCCGGGTCCGCCGCACTTGCCAATGAATGGATCAGCGGGCCTGTGGCGGCACCGGCGGCGCTGAGCGCAACCATGCTTCCCACCGTGTAGCGGTTGGGGCCGGGTTCCGCCTTGTATCCCGCTTCGATCATTGCCGCGGCGGCGACGCCGGCAATAACGCCGAGGCCTGCCTCAGCCGCGATCGGCGTGGCATGCAGGGTTTCGATGACGCCGTACGCGGCGGGAATTCCCACGAGCGCAGTTCCACCACCAAGCGCCAACGCGGGCACTGCCGGTACGCGGCGCAATAGACCAGGCTGTTGCGGATCCCTCTCTTTCGCCACGGCGACAATGCTAGAGAGCGCTCCCGGACATGCCACGGACAGTCCGGGGGGCGAAATCAGGCGATCGTCACCTTGGGGTCGAGGTAGACGTCCTGGATGGCGTTGAGCAGGGCCACACCGTCACCCATGGGGCGCTGGAATGCCTTGCGTCCGGAGATGAGGCCGGTGCCGCCGGCGCGCTTGTTGATGACAGCGGTGCGCACCGCCTCCTTGAGGTCGGTGGCTCCCGACGAAGCACCGCCCGAGTTGATCAAACCCGCGCGCCCCGAATAGCAGTTGAGCACCTGGTAGCGGGTCAGGTCGATGGGATGGTCGGTGGTCAGCGCGTCGTAAACCTTGGACGTGGTCTTGCCGAACTTCAGTGCTGTGAAACCGCCGTTTGTCTCGGGCAGCTTCTGCTTGATGATGTCGGCCTGGATGGTGACGCCGAGGTGATTCGCCTGACCCGTGAGGTCGGCCGCCAGCGAGTAGTCGACGCCGTCCTTGGCAAACGCAGAGTTGCGCAGGTAGCACCAGAGGATCGTTGCCATACCGAGCTCGTGCGCAGCGGCGAAGGCGACCGACACTTCCTGCAACTGACGCGTCGCCTCGTCGGAGCCGAAGTAGATGGTGGCGCCGATGCCGACGGCCCCCATTTCGTAGGCCTCGCGGACGGTGCCGAACATGATCTGGTCGAACTTGTTGGGGTAGGTCAGCAGTTCGTTGTGATTGATCTTCACGATGAAGGGAATGCGGTGCGCCCAGCGGCGGGCCACAGAACCGAGAACGCCGAACGTCGACGCGACGGCGTTGCAGCCGCCCTCGACAGCCAGTTCAACGATCTTGCCGGGGTCGAAGTACGCGGGCTCGGGTGCGAACGAGGCGCCCGCGGAGTGCTCGATGCCCTGGTCGACCGGAAGGATGGAGACGTAACCGGTGCCACCGAGGCGGCCACCGCCGTAGAGCGTCTGCAGCGAGCGCAAGACGCGCGGCGACCTGTCGCTCTGGCTCCACACCCTGTCAACGAAGTCGGGGCCGGGGAGATGCAGCGTCTCCGCGGGCACAGTGGTGCAGCGATGGCCGAGCAGCGAGGTTGCCTCGTCACCGAGGAGCGATTCCAGCGATTCCCGAGGTGCAGTCGCCATGGCCATTGTTGTCCTCCGAGGTGGGTGATCCGGGGAAGTGTGAGCCATCGGACCGTGCCCAGGCAGGGATTTCGACCTCGACTGTCCGCGTGGTGTCCGAGCCTGATCGCGATAATCCGCTGCGACCCGCCATGGCGGGCAGGAGGGGACATGGCAACGGAAGCACCCGGCGGCGCCGAAGAGCGCGGCCTCAAGCGGGTTGCCCGCTTCATCAGCCCGGTGACCGACCCCGGCGCGCCCGTGGCAGAACGTGCCGTGGCCATCGGCCGCAGCGCCGGAATCCTCGGAGGCGGTGCTGCTGCTCTGTCTCTGGGAACGATCGCTGTCGGACCCGAAGTCATCCATGCCCTCACGCCGATCGCCGTGGCCACCGGCCCCGCTGATCTCGTCTTCGGAGGCGCCGCGGTACTGACACTTCTGGCCCAGCCGCTGGTCGTGTCCCTGACCCACGATCCCAACGACTGGTACGGCTCCGACAAGGGGCTCACCAACCGCCGCAAGCTTCATGGCTGGATGCGCCGTGTGCAGACGGGCGGTGTGGTCGTCGGCGGAGCCACTGCCATCACGGCGGCCGCCATGGCAGTGACGGGGCACGGTGGCGCGGATCCAGGCCTCATTGCCGCCGCAGCGGGCTCGCTGGGCGTGGCATTGGGTGCTGCGTCGGCCAACCGCACCCTGTGGCGCTCCGGCAGGCCTCAGCCCGCGCAGCGTCAGCTGGCGGAGTAACCCGAACCTATAATCGCGGGCGATGCGCAGGTATTCGCTGGCTGTGGTGATCGGTCTGGCCGTGCTGAGTTCGGCCTGCACCACGCCGCCCGCCCTCCCGACCCCGCTCACTGGGGTATGTACCAACAGCAACAGAGACTTGGCCGTAGGTAGCGGCGTCGCCGGCGACCCAGACCCCACCAGTGCGGCTTTCTTGGCCGATCAGAAGGGGCGCTTCGATACGACGCAGTTCAGTGATCCGCTCCTGTATCCGCCCCACACCCATTGGCTGGTCGACGCCACGATCTCGGGTAAAAATGTCGTGGCCGCGACCGTCGGCAAATCACAGCCCAATATCACCAACGGGCCTCGGGGCGGCTACGTCACCGTCCCTGGCAGTGAGAAGCCCCAGATCGACATCACGTTCGATGATGCGGGAGCTGCCGAGTTCGCCATGGTGACCCAGCATGCCTACGACGCTGCTTCCATTGAGGGCAAAGGTTCTTCAAGGAACATGGTGGCCTTCTTCAGCGGCAAGCAGGTTCTCCAGGCCGCGCAGGTCGCAGAGCCCAGTTCGAGATCGACGAGCATCGGGTTGCATCTCCCCCTGGGCGACCCCGGCGTGCAGGCCATCCTGGCGAAGATCTGCTAGGGCAGAGCCGGCGCGCTTGTTTGGGCTGCGCGCAGCGCAACCCCGCGGCTGAGCCCGCTCGGCTACCGTAGCCCGTCATGGAACGCCTGCGCATCACCGGTGGCCGGGCCCTCGAGGGCGTGGTGCCGATTTCGGGAAGCAAGAACGCAGCACTGCCGCTGATGGCTGCAGCTCTGCTGACCGACGAACCTGTGGTCCTGACCGATGTCCCCGAGATCGAGGACATCGAGACGATGGCCACGATGCTGCGCCACATCGGCGCCTCGGTCGAGCGCCAGGCTCATGACACCTGGCGTATCCACGCCAGCAATTTGACGTCGTCGGGCGTCGGATCGGATCTGACCAAACGGTTGCGGGGCTCGTTTCTCTTGCTCGGTGCTCTGGTTGCCCGTCTCGGCGAGGCCTCGATCGCCAAACCCGGCGGTGACGACATCGGTATGCGCCGTGTCGAGCAGCATCTCGAGGGTTTGCGCCTCATGGGGGCGGTGCTCACCGAGGAGGAC
>JBEPVH010000053.1:0-8475 GCA_041691115.1 bacterium
GTCACGAAGCGCGCTGCGGCCGCTTTTGAGTGCCTCATCGCTGATGACTATCTGGCCGCCGTGCGCCGGAGTGCATACCGCATTGGCTTCAGTGACGCCGGGCCCCATAAGGTCGTCCGACTCATCGACCTCGCCTGTATGCACGCCCATGCGAATGCTCAGGCCACGTCCCCCCTCCCAGGCATGCGCGGCGAGCGCGCGTTGAGCAGCGACCGCCGCGGTGATGGCGTCATCGACAGTTGGGAATGCCGCGATGATGGCGTCGCCCTCGGTGCGAAGCCCGAGCATGCCGCAGTCCCGGTATGCAGACGTCAGAAGGTCGCGGTGCTGCTGCAGCAGGACTTGATATCCCGCGCCGAGCTCACGCAGCGTCCTGGTCGACCCCTCGACGTCGGTAACGACGAACGCGCGCACGGGACGGGTCATCGCTGTTCGCGGCGATGCTCAGCGAATCCTGCGCTCTCCGGCATCGGCCAAGGGTAAGCCGTAAACGCCATTCATGAAAGCTGCGACGCGGGGATCGGATCAGCGACAGAAGGAGCCGCCTCGACGACGTCGGTCGGCTGCTCGCCCTGGGGCGCAAACGGGGCAGCCAATTGGTCGAAGTAGGCCGTGGGAAACGGGTACGGCAGTCCAAAGCGGCCCACCGTCTTGTCGGCAGACTTGTAGACAGTTTTGAAGAGCACGTCCCAGATGGGGAAGGCGACTGCGAAGTTGCTGTTGCTCGGACGACGCTGACGCGAATGGTGCCATCGGTGGAAGTCGGGCCCCGCCAGAACCCACCACAGCGGCCCAAACGACGTCTTGATGTTGGCGTGGGTGAACGGGCCGATGCCGGCGACGATGTAGCGCCAGAGAATAATGATCGGCAGCGGGATGCCGATCAGATACGCAGGCAGCATTTGCAGAAGGCCCATCCACAGCACTTCGAATGGATGGGTCCGGACCGCCGAGAGCCAGTCGACCTCCTCAGAACTGTGATGCACAGCGTGGAACCGCCAGAGGAAGGGCACTGCGTGCGCCAGACGATGGGCGATGTAGGCGCCCAGATCGATGGACACCGCGCACTCGATGAACTGAAGAACGGCAGGCTGAGCCGCCACGCTGTCGCGAAGCGAAGCCAGCCAGGGATGAGTTGCATTCTCAGCACCGACGAGTGCGAATGCCATGAACCCGCCGGCCAGGGTTGTGCTCAGGAACCCGTGGCAGACGTCCGTACGCCAGCCAGTGCGGAATGCGTTCTGCGGGCGCCATTTCCACAGCCGCTCCGCGATGACGCCAGCCACACCGACGCCGACGAGCACGCGGCTTGTCGGAACCAGAAAGAGCACGACAGCGCAGATGGTGAGCGCAAACGTCTCCATCCAATCGGCGCCCGCAAAGGCCGTGGCGGCCCGGCTTCTTAGCGCGACCATTGGTCTGAAATGGTGCGGCCTGGCTGTCGCAACGGTGCCACGCCCTTGGTTGCAGGGCGGCAACGATCGGTGGCAGCCATACCCGAGATCCCCGTTAAAAGCACGAGCCCCCAGGACTTCCTGGAGGCACGAACTTCAGTCGTTACTGGTGCTGGGGTCTAAAACAGACACATGCTTCCGATGTGCACCGCATGGCCGTCGAGTGCTGCGAATGCGAGGGTACCGACCATTGTCGAAACGAACGCTACTGCCATTCTGAGCTTCATCTGGGTTACTCCTTTGGATCTCTGTAGCCCCTCGCCGCTCACTGTAGGCGAGGAACGCTCGAGGCCCTGAGACACCACTGACCTTCGATATATGTCACGGCCCGGTTATGCCGGATCAGACACTCGCCTGGCGGATAAGCAACGATCCAGGGGCCAAAGGAGCGCCTATCGTAGTGCAGGTGACCACAGCCGTCGCCCTGATCACGACCGGGCGCGTTGTCGCCAACGCCCTCGCGGTGACCCTGCTGGGCCTCATCGGCCTCCTCATCTATTGGGGCACCCTGAGCCTGCGCGACGCGGATTGGCCCGGACGGTCGCGCAGCCTGCGCGAGGTGCTCAACAGCCTCGCCGCCGCCCGCCAAACCGCCCATGTGGTGGTCTCCCGCGGTCTCAGCCGGGCCGACCTGTATGTGGTCACAGGCAAGCTACAGCACGCCGAGTTGGGGCGCTTCAGTGGCGACGCTGCCGCTCAACGCGCGCTGGGATGGGCGCCTACGTCAACACGTGTCGGCGTCGTGATGGGCGATATGACCCCGGCGGTTGGAAGCATTGCTGCAACTGTCGAAGAACTCGTCGCCAGGGCTCGGCGCGCCCGGCCACCTTCCCCCTGGACGATGCTGGACGCTGTCATCGTCACGGCGGGCACGGTGATCATCGCCGGCACGTGGTTCCCCTTCGTGTATTCCGCACAACACTCCTTGCCGGGGGCGATCTCCGTACTCGCGGCGGGCGCCGTGCCGTACCTGCTGATCGGAGTGCTTGTGTATTCCCGCATGCGCACCAGGTCGGCAGCGTTGAAGGATCTGGCAGTCACTGTGCCCTCTCCCGACTGGTGGTTCTATGTGGTGCCGGGAGTGGTTGTCGGCATTGTCCTGACCACGCTGGCGGCGACGGCCACAACGGTGGTGCAACCGGCAGACACGTCGCAATGCCAGGTCTTCCACGCCATTTGGGCGGCCAGCCCGGTGGCCTCGATCGCTGTCGTCTGCGTCATGGCGCCCGTGATCGAGGAGTTCGTGTTCCGAGGGGTGGTGCTCACCTGGTTGCGCGCTCATCACGGGCCGGTGGCCGCGCTCGCGCTGTCGGCGCTGATATTCGGCGTCGCCCACGCTCCCGTCTATGGACTCGCTGCCGGGGCGGGCACTGCCGGCGCTGCCATTGCGTTCGGCTCACTCCGCCTGGGATCGGGGTCCCTGCTCCCGGGAATGGCAGCCCATGCACTGCTCAATCTCTACTCGCTGCACGGCGCTGTCAGCGCACCCTGCTGAGACCTCGCGACACCCGTTAAAAGCAAGCGCCCCCAGGAAACCTGGAGGCACGAACTTTCAGTCGTTATTGCTGAGAGCTAAAACAGACACATGCTTCCGATATGGACCGCGTGTCCGTCCAATGCTGCGAATGCAAGTGTGCCGACCATCGTCGAAACGAACGCGACTGCCATTCTGAGCTTCACTGTTGTCTCCTGAATCTCTGTCTCACGTCCGCCTTGACCCAACCGTACGACGCCAACAGGGCAATCCCGTCATACGCCACTGGGTTTCGACACTTGTCGCGAAGCACGCATCAGATGTAAAGGCCTTGCATCGGCCGCCCCGTAACACGGGGTCCGATCAGCAGGCGGCACCGAGGGTATAGAGGCCATAGATGGCCCCGGCGATCATCCCCGGAACCACCGAGCCAGACCGCTCATAGACGAGGGCGGAGGCGGCAGCGAAGATGGCCGCAGGCAGCACCGTGACCACACCGCCGCCGACTAGTTGGACGACCCCGACCAGAGCGGCGCACGCCGCAACGGCGGCCGCAGTGCTCAGCACCGACCGCAGATATCCGTAGATGAATCCGCGGAAGAAGACCTCACGAACCGGCGGAGCCAGGACGCCCGCCACCACGCCGGCAAGCACCAGAGCATGGTCATAGGTGCGTTTCGGATCGCAGGCGCTGGTGGCACCAGGAATGAAGCGCGCCTGCGTCGCACCCAGGACATAAGCCAGAGCCGCGCCGCCGAGGCCGACGACGATGGCCCACAGATACCACTCGGCATTCGCCCCGCGGATCCCCAGCGTGCTGAGCGCCGCGCCGCGTCCCCGAACGACCGTGAAGACGAGCATCGCCGCCGTCGCCGCGAGGATCGCGAGATCGAGGAAGACAAGGAGGGGAACGGGGGCGCTGTGCCCAAGGTGCCCGCCGACACCCGGAACGAGCGCCAGCAGGGGCGCGAAGATCAACAGGCGGGCCACGTCGACGTGCGTCCACGGGACGGCGTTGACGTCGGTGACCGCCTCGCCTGGAGCTGCTCCCGCCCTCGCCATGCGTTGAGACATCGTGCCTAACGCGACTGCAAAGTCGGCCGCCGACCCTTCGGTCTCCACCTCCTCTGCCCAGGGATCGGATCGCGTCCGTACAGGTGTTGCCTCCTCGCGGGGTTCCCCGGCAAGGGCGCCCCCCTTCGACCACGCCTCATCAAGAGGATCGTGAGGTGAGTCCGCAACCGGCAGGTCTGAGTACCAGTCCCGACTCCAGACGCTGTGCGCCGCGAGATCGTCCATCGGGATGCCTGCGCGGCGCCCTCCGGTGACAGCGGCGAGCACTTCGGCGGCTGCGACCACGTCGGTCCGACCCAGATCAGGCGTCGTGATGGCCACCGCGGGCTCGGCCACTGCCGCTGCGCCCGTGAGTTCCGTGATCAGCGAGCCCCGCTCCGGTACCGCCACGGCGGGTGGCTCCCAGGAGAAGACCGGGGCGGGCGCGGCTGTCTCAGGTACGTCGACCGGCAGCGTCGGCGGCGGCACCGGAGCAGCCATTCTGACGGGCTCCACCGGCAGCTCCAGGGGTGGGGGCGCCGCCGCGGCTGGAACGACAAATGTCTCGAGCGGAGCGTCGGGCTGCGCCAAAGCCGGATCCGGAGGTGGCGGTATCCGTGCTGAATCCGGGTCCCAGGCGAACACCGTCGGCACTCGCTCAGGTACCGCGGGAGCGAGAGGTGGGGCCTCGGGGAGCATCGGAACGAATGCATCGGCCACAGGCACTTGTGTCGCTGACGGCTCGGCACGGACAGCAGTGACTGCGGGAGCCGTGTGAGCGTCAACGACAAGATCCGCCAGTTCATCGGCCGACCAACCGATTGTCGTTTTGGGGATGACTTCGAGCGAGCGCCAGGTCAACTTGCCGGGGCGCCCCAGCAGAGTGACAACGATGTGCAGGAGAGCGGCATCGCCCTCGGCCATACCCGCGTCCCGGCGCAGAAAGGCGTGCCGGGGCTGGCCTGTGTCGAAGTAGATGCCGGCCAACAACCCGTCGAACGACATGGCGCCGGTCAACCCCATGTCACGGGCGTCCTCAATCCAGCGAACGACCGTCTCGCGGCGCTCCGCCCCCGAGAGTTCGCTCACTTGTCCTTCCTGCCGAACTTGCCGCGTAGCCCCTTTTTGCGCTGCTCTTCCTCGGCGGCGGCCGTCATCTCCGCGTCTCGTTTCGCCCACTCACGGGGCAACTGGTACTCCTGCTGCGAGGAGTGTTGCCGGGACGACGCAGGATCGGCGCTGCCGCCGGGCACAAGCGAATCCAGCTCAGGGAGTGGATTCCAGCCGGCGGGCGGCTCGCTGGATTGCGGAGGCGGTGCCTCGGGTGAGGTCCACGGGGGTGGCGATGCCATCGTGTCCTCAGCACCGGCCCCCCAGCCGGCATCGCCCCAGTCATCAGAAGGTCCGTCGAGAACTTCGCGGGGCGGAGGCGCCGGCGCCGCCCTCAAGGCAGGCTGATCACCTGCCGGTGCCGATACGTTCCACGGTGGTGCAGCTGCCGCGGGCTCATCGGCGCGCGGCAGCCCGAAAGGCGACGGCTCAGGCGTGTATTGCGGGCCCCGGAGGATCGGCGGCACGTCGTCGACAGCGCCATCCTCGTCGCCGGCGGCATCCGCAGCAGCGTAGTCAGTGTTTGCCCCCGCGGCGCTCGTGGGCGCCACCGGTGGGCTGGGCGGAGCGTTGCGCAATATGGCTGTCCACGACTGCGCGGCAGCAGCCTCTGGTGCCGGCGGCGTGGGGGCCGGCTCAGGAAGAGGCTGAGGAGGCGCTGGCGCTGCCACTGGCGCCGGCGGGGGCAGGAGGTCAACGACAGGAGCCGCTGGGGGAACGGGCGCTATGACGTCCTGAATCGGCAGCGTGGAAGCTTCGGATGTGAAGAGGGGCCCGAAGAACTCAGGATCGTTGGCGGGCTGCCCCTCAGCAGGGCGTGGCGCCTGTGCGGCGGGCGGCGGCGCCGGCCAGATGACAGGCGCTGGCTCTGGCGGCTGAGCAACGGGAGCAGGCGGAGGCGGGGCCTGCGCCACTGGCAGAACCTCGACGACGGGTTCGACAACGGGCGCCGCCGCCGGCATCGGCGGAGCGGACGCAGCCGCGTCACAGAACCTATCGATGAGCGCGAGGAGGTCCAGTGCGGAGTGTTCCATGGTCTGGCGCGGCACCGCCTCCAGGGTGCGCCACGCCACGGGGCCGTCGCGGACCACAAGGCCGGTGAGCATGGAGCGCAGGGCCTCGTCGCCCTCGACGGTGTGATCACCGCTCCGTAGCACGGCATGGCGCGGGGCGCCATGGTCGAAGTAGATGGCCGCGGCAGTTCTGTCGAGGGCGATCGACCCGGTCAGGCCCATCTCTCCCGCCGCACGGACATATCGCCGCACGAGCGCAGCGCGCCCGGACCCTGCTGCCATGAGATCAGTATGGTGGCTCATTTCCGCATCGCCCTCTGGTCAGCGCACCGCGCTCATCGGCTTGCGCGCTGGCGCGCCTCAAGCTCGGCGACAGCTATACGGCTGCCTTCCTCGGCGGCAAAGGCGTCGAGATCGGATCGGGGACGGTGCAACTGGTCCTCAGCGATAACCCGGGTTACCGCGGCCTCGAGGAGTTCGTCGGTGCGAGCGGGGTCATGGTGCGTGAAGATCAACGAGCGCAGGTCGGCCTCGTGGGCCAGTTCAAGCACCGATTCCATCGTGGAGTGGCCCCAGTTGATCTTGCCGGGGTATTCATCCCCCACGTATTGCGCGTCGTGAACCAGGACATCAGCGCCGCGGACGAAGTCCGCCATGCGCCGCAGTTCATCACCCACCATCTTGGGCAACTCGTTGTCAGGAGCAATGACCGCGGCCTCGCCGCTGCCTGCGTCCTCAATGCGGTAGCCGAACGTTCGCCCCCCGGGGTGGTTCATGAGATGGACGCGCACGCGGAGGTCGCCTGCCTCGAAGACCTGCTCGGGCTCGAGTTCGACGATCTCCAAGCGCGCCTCGATCCTCTCCATCGTGATGGGGAAATGGGGCGGCCGCATCTGGATCTCGAGTGCCTCGCGTAAAGACAGATCGGGGAGCGGGCGAGGTCCGTAGAGCGTGATCGTTCGCGAGGGGTCGTACATGCAGTCGAAGAAGGGCAGGCCTTGGATGGCATCCCAATGCATGTGCGTCACGAGGATGGCGAATTCGGAGGGCAGCGGCTTGCCCGTCTTTCCGGCTTCGCGAATTCCCGACCCGCCGTCCACGATCAGCATGGAATCCGTGGCCGAACGCACCTCGATCGCCGTGGTGTTGCCGCCGTAGCGAACGGTGCCTGGACCGGGTGCCGGAACGCTTCCTCGCGTTCCTCGGAACGTGAATTCCACTGCAGGGGACCTCCCCGGGCAGGGTGAAGGACGGGCCAAGAAAACGGGGTGACACCCTGTGAACAGGGATGTCACGACCGCAGAGCGGGATCTGCCTAGAGGAGCTCCATCTCGGGCACCGCCGGCGAACCGCCGTGGCGCGCCAGATGGAGGTCGAGGACCGCCGAAATCATGGGCACGTCAGCCCAGAACTGCTGCCATACCGCTGCGTCGCGCAGGGACCCGTCGAGGAGGACCAAAGCGGGATCGGCGCCCATGGCATGAGCCCGGGCATCGAATACCCCGACACGAACCCGATTTTCGCCTGGCGCAGCGAACGTGGCATAGCCGCGGGCCCCCGCGGCATCCTCGATGACTACGGGTCCGTCCTCAGCCACTCTGCGGCGCAGCGCAGGAGTAAGGCGGTGCACCAGCTCCGCGCCCATGAAGGCAGCTGTCGGTCCCCCCGAGGCTCCAGTCACACAAAGATCGTAGGGACGGGCGCGGGACAGCGAGCGGACAATCCGTCACTCCTCTGGGCGTGCAGTGGGCGCGGGCAGAGCGAAATCCGTGGCTGTCGCCCCGGACACATCCGTCGCCGTCAGATCGCCGTCCGGCGACACGCCACGCAGTTGCGTCAGCGCGCCCGCCGTCGTGAGACACATCCGCCCGGCGGGCAGGGCTTGGTCGCCGCGGAACGCGAAGCACGTTGACGCCGCACCACCGATTGTTTCCTGTGTGGACGTCAACGTCGCGATTCCATCTGCACGCTCAAGAAGAACGGTGTTGTGGGTGTCGACGATGTCGCCCAGAAAATCCTCAAGCGGCTCGACGTTGCCGCTGTCGTCACACACGCCGGCGGCGCAGGCGTACTCACCATCCTCGTTCTGCACAACCGACAGCGGCGCGCCGTCCTCCACGGTGTCGAGCCGCGCCAATGTCCCCGGCGCCAGCTGGTAGAACGACACAGTGACGCCGCCCGTGCCGGAACCTGCGCGCGCGTACGTCACGTGCATCGAACCGCCAAGGAATCGAGTGACTGCGGTATCGAAACTCTGCTCGACCGACCCGGGGGCCAGCACCGGTCGAGTGCGCTCCGGCGTCGAGACGGGCCCGGACGCCGACGGCGTGCCACACGACGCGGTGGCAATCGCGATCGCTGCGCTGATGAC
>JBEPVH010000054.1:0-8472 GCA_041691115.1 bacterium
ATGTGCGTCCGTGGGATGGGCGCATTGTTCGCATGTGGCGGCGAGGTCGTCAGTCATGGCTGGCCATTCTCGCCGTCTGTGCCATCCCGCGCGCGTGATGTCACGCGGTCATCCCAGGGCCAGCGTCGAGCCCAATCCGGAGACTTGGTCGGATGTGCGATGTGATTGTTGAAGTCGGCGATCTGGCGCTCCGTGCCGTCGACCACACGGAAGAGGCAGCCATCGCGAGCGAAGACCACTCCGCGATCGACGTCGACGTCGGCCCATTCGGCGCCACTCAATTCGTGCCGGCTGGCGCCGTCGACGATCGCGAACGCCGAGACTTCCTTCATTCCCTCGAACGTCCGCTGCCATTGCAGGACTCCGCTTCCGCCAGCCACGGGCCGCTGCCACAGATGGGGCTTCACCACATCGAAGTTGCCGTCCTGGGGGGAGTCGTAGGAGACTTTGAGGCGCGAGACGCGGGTCCAGCCGTAGTGCGCCAGGCCCTCATCGGCCGGCACATCCTCGCCTAGTTCCGGGCTGGCGGTGGTGATTGTCAATCCGGACGGTTTGTGGTCCTCGTGCGGGACGACGCCGACCCGTCCGTGGCGGATCCATAGTTCGCGGTCGCCCGTGAAGAGGCCGCCGCCGCCCCATGTGTCGCCCTTCGGCCAGAGTGCCAATGCCGTGAACCACGGGGGACGGCTGACTGCGGTCCAGGTTCCCTCGTAGGAGACGTCGGGGTTGCCCTGCTGCGCTGCGAAGTAGACGAAGAGAGAGCCGTCGGGACTGAGGTCGCAGCGGTCTTCGTAGATTCGGCCGTAGAACCATGCACCCTCGGTGAAGGTGTCGGTGCTGCGATCCCAGAGGATGAGCTGGACCCGCTTCGAAGGACCACGTCGCAGGATGACGCCGACGTCGGACCGTCGCGCGAGAATGGCGAAGAGGGGTGGTGGTGGTGGTTTCGTCGTCATGCGCGGGAAAGGCGAGTGCGGAGCGTCATTTCTTCTTCTCCTCCCCTCTCCATGCCTCGTACTCCGCACGAACATCGTCGTCGATGTGGATGGGGCCGGAGCCACCTTGGGGATGACGGTTGGAGCCGCGTTTCTTGACTCCAGTGACCCAGTACTCGACGCCGGTGGCTTCGTCGCGGTGGTTCCTCGCGCCGCCAGGGACGAGATGCATACCGCGGTAGTACACGGAGCGGCCTGACTTCGACAGGGTGACGTAGCCAATCCACGCTGGTCCGCAGTGGAGACGGTCGTGGATGTCGCAGCGCTCAACGTAGGCCATGACCTTCCTGCCGTTGGCCGGTGGGGTGACAGGGTCCGGTTCTGCGCTCTCCGGGGGAGTCGACGGACAGGCGTCGACGATGTGTGCCAGCGGGAGATGCCCGCATCGGACGCAGGGTGCTTCGGCTCCGAATCCTTCGGCGATTGAGAGGTCGGACGGCGGTGTGTAGGTGGGGGGCTTGGTCATGAGAGGCCGTCAGTCGTCGCTACCATCATCGTCGGCGTCGCCTTCGTCCCCATGGAGCTTGAAGTCCCCGATCCAACGATCCAGCAACCCAAGCAAGCGATTGAGGTTCTCCGGCGTCAGCTGGCCGACTGGCACGTTGGGACGGGTGCGAAGGACACCAATCGGTCCCGTGAGACGCGGGATTCCGAGGGCATGCACGTCGTTGTAAAAGCTATCTAGGCCCGAACCTCTGCTCCAACCCTTGCTGCGGCGCATGCGATTCAGTCTGACTTCCAGAAATGCGTCGGCTCCGCCGTAAATGCAGAGGAGCGTTCGCCCCTTGGCGTGAGCTTGAGTCGTGAAGGCCGCCAGGATCAACGAGGGATTCGCGATGCCCGTCCCGCCACGAACCGACATGTTCTTGGTGTGCGTCGCCGCCCATTCGAGGACCCGCGTTACCACCCATGAGGATTCCGGGCGCTGCTGACTAAAGGCAGCGATGACCTCGGCGACGGTCCACGGCTGAGAACGTCGTGCCGTCTTGATGCCCTTGGTCGCTTTCGCCTGCGCCGTCTGGCCGATCAGGCGCGGGACCAAGGCCCTGGTGACTCCATCCTGCGCGACGAACTGCTTGATCTCAACCGCCAGAACCTCGACTCTCTGTAGATGCTCATTGAGGAATTCGACAAGGCGCCGTAGTGACGTGGGGATTGCATCGGCGACAAAGACCAGGCGCACGCGCGCGGTCTTCAAGTTCTCGCCAACGGAGCTCCAGAACCGTTCAATCCTCTCGTCGATGTCACCTTCGTCGTCGCGGTCGAGGAATTCCTCCAGGCGGTCTCGGGCGCCTGCCGGATCGCCGGCCTCGAACCACGAGCGCAGCGTTGCCACATCCCAGTACGCCGTTCCGTTGGCGGCGTAGTCGAGCATCTGGGCCACAACCTCGCGGCGGCCACGAGTGTCGCTGGCGCGTTTTACCTCAACGAACGTTGGCACTCCCTCCTGGTCGACAAAGAGGTGATCAACCGACCAGTTGTCGCCGCCGCCTTCCTGGCTTGGGACGCCGGCCTCCTTCTTAAGGAGCAGCCACCTGCGCGGTGTTTCGCTGTCGATCTGCGCGCCGGGGATGAGGTCTGGCCGGTCAGCGAGCATGTCTTGGAGGTGTGCTTCCAGTTTGAACGGCTGTGCTTCTGCCTTTGACCAGCCGTCGGCGCCGTGGAAGAAGATGGCGTCGCTCATGGCTCAGCGTCCTGGAGTTCGTCAGGCATGGGGAGCGAGGGTAGCGGACCGGGTTGGTGGTCACAATGCCCCCATGCGGTTCGTCCGGGCTCAGACCCCCATCCCCTCTGACGCCACGCGCTATCTCAGGCGTCGCGCCACGTCGGACCGTGAAGGGCCGGCGGCCGGAGTGTTCGATAGATACAGGACTCGCGTGCGCGCGCGAGCGGGCGAAGAGGCCGAGCAGACCTTCGAGCGGGTCCTCGGTCAACTCATGGCGTACGACATCTTCCCGCCGCGTCTGGTTCGCCTTCGTCTGCATCCTGGGCCGGCCATCGCCGAGGGGACCACGATTGTTCAGCGCGTCGGCATCGGCGTCGCCATCGAGGCGGCCGTTCGAGTTGTTGATGTCTGGGATAGATCCCACGCTGAAAAATCCGCACCTGACCACCGCGATTTTCCAGCGCGGGAAATGGAGCCGGACGACGCCGGAGTGAATTCGCCTGTCCGGCGGCCTGATGGATTCCGACATGACGCTGAGGACCGGTCGGCCGGCTTCGCCTACGTCACGCTCGAAGGGCATCCGGAGCGGGGTGTTGCGACCTTCGAGGTTCAGCTGCGCGGGGATGAGGTGTGGGTGGAGCTGACGGCTCGATCCGTTGCGGGAACCTTGGTCACCAGGATTGGGAGGCCGGTGGCGCGGTTGGTTCAGAAGGGAATTACGAAGCGGGCTTTGCGGCGGTTGTCGGAGTCGTAGGGGGTGGTTCGTGGAGCGGTGGCGGGAATCATGGCGCAGACGGAGGCGTATCCTCTGCGGACCTGAACCGGTTCACCGCCCACAGGAGTAGCGATGCTGAGCGAGTGGTATGCGGAGCTGCGGACCGCACCCGAGGTGACGACCTGGATCGTCGAAGGGAATGTGGGAGCGTTCCTACGCCATCTCGCCAATGTCGCCGAGTACACCTTCGACGACGACGATGCGACCACAATTCGCCACGGCCTGTCGGCAACGGACGATGAAGCGGGCGTTTGGTACGACTACAGTTTTCACGGTGAACGTCGGATCGACTTCGCGCTCGCTCGCTGCAGCCCGAATGCCGGCTCTGGGCTGGTGATGGTCAAGGTGACGCTTGCGGGCCTCGATGACTTCGAGCGTGGCCAGGTGGGTCAGCTCCTGACGGTGATGCAGGGCGAGATGGTTCGACCGATCTGAGGCAGGCCCGGCACGCGAACGAACTGAGTGTGACGCGGTAGGGTTCAGGCTTGTGCCCTTCACAGTCATCTATGACGCCAACGTCCTCTACCCTGCGCCTCTTCGCGACCTGTTGATTCGTCTCGCGCAGACGTCTCTGGTTCAGGCGCGCTGGACCGACGAGATCCTTGACGAGACATTCCGGAACATCGTCAAGGACCGGCCCGACCTTGATCCGGCCAAGCTCGAGCGCACGCGGACGCTGATGAACGACGCTGTGCGCGACTGCCTGGTGACCGGCTATGCGTCGCTCGTCCCCGGGCTCAATCTGCCCGACGCGGACGATCGGCACGTTCTGGCGGCCGCTATTAAGGCCGGGGCGCAAACGATCGTTACGAACAATCTGAGGGACTTTCCCGACGACGCGCTGGAGGAATTCGACATCCGCGCCGTGTCCGCCGACGATTTCGTCCTCGGTCTTATCGAGATGAACGGCGGCCGCGTGCTGCGCGTGATCGATGAGCAGCGATCCGACCTCAGGAACGCTCCAACGCGCGAGGGACTGTTCGCAGTACTCGAACGCTGCGGGCTGGCCGCGTCGGTGGCCGAACTGCGGCTGCTGGCCGACGCTACGTAGCGTCGTAGCCCAGGCCGAGTTCCTCTGCATCACGAGTGAGTTCGCGGGCGACTGCCCTGCGGTGGTCGTCGTCGCGCCGCTTGTAGGCCATCAGATCATCGAATCGAATACGGCGCCGCGGACCGACGGTTCGGTACGGGATCTCCCCCGCCTCGAGAAGCTTGACCACATAGGGGCGCGAAACGTTGAGCAACTCCGCCGCCTGCTGCGTAGTCAGTTCGGCGTGGATCGGAACGATCGTCACCGCCCGACCAGCCGCCATCTGCTGGAGGATGTCGGCGAGGAGCTGGAGAACCTTGACGGGCAGCCGAACCGCCACCTCCGCGTGGCCATTCGAGGCCGGCAACGTGATCTCTGAGACGCTGTCGTCAGCACGATCTGCCAGGTAGCCCGAGACCTGCTGGGCAGCCGCGGCCGCCTCCGGTCGCAGGGTCTCTTCAAGCGCCACGGGCTCACGCTCAAGGACGGGCATGACTCTCCTCCAAGGTTGCCTAGAGTGTAGCCCTTGAACGAAACGAACGCAATGTACGAAGGAAACGAAACGCCAACGGTAAGGCGGTCGCGTGCGGGAGCGCGAAGACTCATCCAACAGTCCAGTTGGTCCATGGCAGGGGCTGAGACCCACCTCCCCCTTCCCCGTTAGGGTCTGACCGCGTGGGATCCCTTCGCTTTCAGCGCCGGCGCACCATCGCGCCGGGCATTCGGCTCAACCTGTCGAAGTCCGGGCCGTCGCTGACGTTCGGTGGTCGCGGCATGCATTACACCGTGGGCCACGGGCGCCGGCGCACCACTGTCGGGGTTCCGGGGACAGGGCTGTCGTACACATCAGTGTCGCGGCGGTCGGGGAAGGCGAAACCGCGCTCGACCAATGATGTCGCCACGACACCGCAGCGCAAGTCCATGAATCAGTCGGCGCAGGAATCGCCGGGAGCGGGACTGTTCACGGGGATCGTGATGATGCTCATCGGTGCGCCGTTGCTGGTTGTGTGGTTCATCGGTCTGCCGTTCATCGCGGTCGGCCTCTACATGGTGCTGCTGTCGGTGCGCGTGTTGCGCAGCGCCAACCACCAGGTGACGAAGGTGCTCGGTGATGCAGAGAAACATCCGGACAACGCCGACGCGATTCTCGGGGAGGGTCTGACGCTGTTCGCCGGTGATGCGCGGCTCCTGGCGGGACGCGGCGCTCTGTATACGCATGAGGAGCGCTACGCGGAGGCTGCCACCGCGTATGAACAGGCGCTCGCGGCGGCGCCCGATGACCCAACGATCGAGGGGCATCTGGCGGATGTGTATCTGCACCTGGGGCGGTGGCAGGACGGCATCGCGCTGCTGGACCGGCTGCGCTCCGCGGGCGTTCTCACCGAGGATTCGCTGTTCTCACTGCTGGCGCATGAGTCGCTGGCGCATCTGGCACTCAAAGATGCCGGCGCCGCGCTGGCAGTGGTGTCGACGGCGCCGCTGGCGCGGCGAACGATGTCCGAGTCGTTGCAGCTGTGCCTGTTCCTGCGTGGGGCAGCGCATTACGCCGCGGGGCAGCATGCAGCGGGAGTAAAGGACCTCGACCGCCTGTACGCGATGAATCCGGCCTTTGCCGGATTGGACGAGGCCCGGTCAGGGATGCGGGATGGGACGTTTCATCTTGAGTACGGGGGCCATGTGGTGTGGTCGTCTGAGAAGGTTTCGTAGGGACGTCAGGAGACTCGGCGCCGGTCGGCACAGAGGGCCGGTGAGCCCGGCCGCTGCTTCCAGCGGCGCGGGGCTCGTCTGACCGGGCAGCCCCTAACGCTCAGGGTCCGACACCACAGGGCATTCACCGACGTGCGCGGCGGGGTCGATCCACATGACGTTGACGGTGCAGGGTGTGCCGCCTGAGCCCGGACCCGTGGCGTGCGCGAGGCCCGGAGCCAGGAACCCGAATGCCGTCACGGTGGCGGCTGTGGCCAGCAGGAGGCGGCTGCGGCGGGGCAGCCGAAGTGGGTTGATGCGGTTGATCGAGGGCCCTGCCAGTGCTGCCTGTGCGTTCATGAGCTGTCCTACTGCCAGCTGGGATGCCGGTTCGAGGGCTTCTACGCGGCCCCTGAACCTTTGTTCCCGTGCGTGCCGGGCGTGCGTGGGCCAAGCCAAGCGCCCCTGGCTCAACGCAGAACACCCGTTCGTGTATTTGCGACGACAGACTGCTGTCGCAGGGGCATCTCATCCTTCGCGGTATTGATGAGAACTCTGTTGTGGCTATTGAGATTGACGGCGCTGGGGTTCGCGACCTGCGCGGGGCTGAGCGTTGCCCTGGCGAATGGGATTGGCGGTCAGCCATCGGCGTACATCACCGCCACCTCTCCCCCGCCCGCGGCAGACAACGCGGCGGCGGCGCCGGTGCTAGCTCGTGACGCAGTTCCGACTGCGCTGGCGCCGCTGACCGGCTACGCGCTGTCAGTCGACGACCGTGCCGAACTCTGTGGTTGGGGACGCGACACACTACTCGAGGATGCGGCGCTGGATACCGATGACATCGGCTATTACCCTCAATACGCCGACTACTACCGGAACATCGCGGCGACGTGGACCACGATTGCGGGTCAGATCCAATCGTGGTGCGGCGATGGTGTCGCTCCCACCACGGAGCAATGCAGCAACACGTCGCAGTGGCTGAACCACGGTCTGTCGTCGCATGTGGGCGCTGTGGACGCCGAGTCGGCGTGGAACGTGCACTGGGCCGGGAACTACCGCGAGCTGATTCGCCTCTGGGACGGGCTCTGTGTGTGACTGCATCCCCGGTGGTCTATGACGACCCGCCGCCACCGCTCACAACTCTTTGGAGAGATGAATGAGGAATCCTGATCGCATCCCCGCGATGATCGAAGCGCTGCGGGCGCTCTGGACAGAGAACCACGATCAGCGACTCGGTCAGTTGGTGGCGAATTTGGGGGAGCCGCTTCCCGACCGTGGTGAGGACCTGACGCTGGCTGAGCTGAACGAACGCTGGGGCGAGCACGCGGCTGAGATACGGCTCAACCAGATGGCCGACATCGTGGGCCTGGCGCCCCAGCGAGATCGGACGGACCTGTTCGTAGTCGAGGATGACGAGATGGCGGAGCGTGTGCGAGCGGCGGTGGCGCGGGGTGGACAGAAGTGATGCGGGATGACCACCGGGAGTTGATTCGCCTCTAGGGCCGACCGTATGTGTAATTCGGTCCGTTCATTGCAGGGCGAACGCGTGAGACGAACCGTGAGTGGGTAGGCTCGTCTGCTCAGCAATGACACCGGAGTGCCGATGCCCACAACCGACGATTCCATCCAGACGGCGGCGACAGGACCGGCGGGTTTCGCGCTCGATCCCCTGCCGGATGATCTGCTGGCCCTGCTCCGCGACGTCGGGGCACCGCCACGGCTGGTGGCGCATCTACGCTTGGTCCGGGACACGGCCCGTCAGATCATCGCGGGGGTTGGCGCTGGGTTCCCTGCACTGGAGTTCGACCCGGACGCCATTCTCTTCGGGGCCAGCACCCACGACATCGGCAAGGCGCTTCATCCCAATGAGCTGACGGGGCCGGGGAAGGAACACGAGGCTGCCGGCGAGCGTCTGCTGCTGGACCGAGGCTACTCAGCGGAGCTCGCTCACTTCGCCCGGTGGCATTCGACGTGGGACCGGCCGGAGACGACGATCGAGGACCTCATGGTGTCCCTGGCGGATGCCGTCTGGAAGGGCGTTCGCTGGACGGACCTCGAATCTGTGGCGGTTGACGCCATCGGAGTGGCCGTTGGGATGGAGACTTGGGAGGTGTTCATGGGAATGGACGATGTTCTGACCCCGATCGCGGATGGGGGTGTGGAGCGATTGGCGTTTCAGGGGTTGTTTGGGGTTTTGGGGGATCCCGCGAGGGGCACTGATACGAGAAAACCCCGGCCACAAGGACCGGGGTGGATATCGAGTTATGAACCGCCCCGGGTTTGATGGAGACTCTTTGAACTGAGTCTTCGCGCCGCTTAC